>DASUZH010000132.1:0-3070 GCA_036376975.1 Burkholderiales bacterium
GGCGCCGAGCAGCCGGTCGAGCGAAGCGCGCCGCGGCAGCAGGCCGGCGCTCTGCGCCGAGACGCGCGCGAACAGCGCGAACAGGCAGAGCTGCATGCCGAGCAGCGCGCCCGCCGCGGCGTACAGCATGCTGTGGATATCGAGCCCCGCGGAGCCAAGCCGCAGCGGCGTGACGTACAGGACGGCGGTGAGCGCGCTGCCCAGCGTGAGCAGCGCAAGACCGGGGTAGAGGAACAGCCAGCGCGGGCTGAACAGAAGCAGGAAGCGCAGGTGCCGCCAGCCGTCGCGCCAGCTGCGCAGGTGCGGCGGCCGGCCGCGACCGTCGGGGTGCAGCACCACCGGCACCTCGGCGATGCGCCAGCCGGCGAGCGATGCCTTCACCACCAGCTCGCTCGCGAACTCCATCCCCGGGGTCCTCAGGTCGAGCCCGCGCGCCGCCTCGCGGTCGAAGCCGCGCAAGCCGCAGTGGAAGTCGCGCACGCCGGTGCCGAACAGCATGCGCCCGATGAAGCTCAGCACCGGGTTGCCGAGGTAGCGGTGCAGCGCGGGCATGGCGCCCGGCCGGATGCCGCCCTTGAAGCGGTTGCCCATGACCAGCTGGTGGCCCGCGCGCAGCTTCTCGACCATGGACTCCAGGCGGCTGAAGTCGTAGCTGTCGTCGGCGTCCCCCATGATCACGTAGCGGCCGCGAGCGGCCGCAATACCCGCGCCGAGGGCCGCGCCGTAGCCGCGGCGCTGCACGCTGATCACGCGCGCCCCGGCGCGCTCCGCGATCCCGCGCGAGCCGTCGCTCGAGCCGTTGTCGGCCACCAGCACCTCGCCCTCGACTCCGCTGCGCTGCAGGAAGCCGCGCGCCTTCTGCACGCAGACGCCGACTGTCGCCGCCTCGTCCAGGCAGGGCATCAGAATCGTCAGTTCCACCCCGCGCCCCTCCGGCGCACCCCTAAAAGGAACGACCCAAAAAAAAAGGTACCCCGAAGGGTACCTTTTTTGTGCAGCTAGGCTTGCTTAGTTGCCGCGGCAGGAGCCGGGCAGGTATTTCTTCTCAACCGTCGTGCCGGTGCCGCCGCACGCCCAGCCGTACAGCGACTGGCTCGCGCCGGCCGAGAAGGCCGCCACGGTGTTGGCGTTCGACATCGGGGTCAGCGTAACGAGCGAGTTGTTCACCGCGGTACCGATGTTCTGCACGGTCGCCGTGATGATGCCGTTCGCGTCGGTGGTGATCATGCGCACATACTTCGTGCCCTGCGTAACGCTAAGCTCGCAGCCCCAGCCGCCGGCGGCGGGCGCCGTCGCCGGGCCCGACTGATACACCTCGGTGATCGACGTGCGGCACGCGCTCATGCCGAGAATCACTTCCGACATCTTGGCGCGGATGGTGTAGTCCTGATATGCCGGCAGCGCAACCGCCGCCAGAATGCCGATGATCGCCACCACGATCATCAGTTCGATCAGGGTAAAGCCCTGTTGAATTCGCTTCACGGAAAAACCCCTTTCTTGTGTGGCCCGCCAGTATAGACGGACATGCCCCCTGTACAGCAAATCACATGCCACATGCCATCTGGCTGATTTTGGCCCCTTTCCTGTGGATTCCGTCACCGAACTCGGGCCGCCCGGCTGTCAGAGGCTGTCAGGGGGTGACCAAATTCGTCACCCCGTGGCGGCGACCGCGAAATGGCGCGGCGGCTCCCCCCTCTGCCATGCCTCCCACATGGTGACGTAGGCGGCCTCGATGTGCCGGCGAAAGCGGTCGGTGTCGAACAGCGGCGCGCTCGTACGGCCAGCAGCCAGCCTGCCGCGCAGTTCGCCCAGCGCGCCGGGATCGCGCGCCAGCCGGAGCGCCAGCGCCTCGTATTCCTCGAGGCTCGAGGTCGCCAGCTCGCCCAGTCCCGCGGCCTGCAGCAGGCTGGCCGCCACCCGCCCCGCGAAGGCCGAGCCGGCGCAGGTAACCAGCGGCAGCCCCGCCCACAGCGCGTCGCTCGCCGTGGTGTGCGCGTTGTACGGCAGCGTGTCGAGGAACAGGCCAGCCAGCCGGTGGCGCGCAAGATGCTCGGCGGGCGGCAGGCGCGGCGCGAACACCAGCCGCCCGGGCGCGACGCCGGCGGCCTGCGCAGCGGCCTGCAGGTTGCGCTTCACCGCTGCGCTGTCCTCGAGCAGCCACAGCACGCTGCCCGGCACGGCGCCGAGCAGCCGCATCCAGACCGCGAACAGCGGCGGCAGGATCTTGAAGTTGTTGTTGAAGCAGCAGAACACGAAGCCTTCTGCCGGCAGCCCGGCATCGGCGCGCGAAGGCGTGCGCGGCGCGATCGGCCGCGCCGCGTCGTTCACCTGGTAGCAGTCCGGCAGGTACACCAGCTTCTCGGAGTAGAACGGCTGGTGCGCTTCGGGCACCACGACGCGGTCGGCGATCAGGTAGTCGACGTAGGGCGCGCCCATCGTGCCGGGATAGCCGAGATAGCTCGCCTGCAGCGGCGCCGGCCGCCGCGCCAGGATCGCCTGCCGCGCCCCCGTGGTGTGCCCTTTCAGGTCGACCGCGATGTCCACCTCCAGCTCGCGCAGCAGGCGCGCGGCTTCCTCGTCGCTGCGGCTGCGCACGTCGACGAAGCGCTCGAAGGCTCCGGCGAGGCGCCGGCGCATCGCGCTGCCGTCGTCGGGGCCGTAGGACAGCGCGGTGAGCTCGAACCGCGCGCGGTCGTGCCGCTCGAACAGCCCCGCCGCCAGCTGCGCGGTGGCGTGCTCGTGGAAGTCGGCCGAAAGGTACGCGACGCGGATGCGCTCGTGGCGGTAGCGCACGCCCTGCCACAGCGCCGGCCGCGGCGGCGCCTTCTCGCGGACGTGGCGCGCGGCGCAAAGGCGCTGCTCCTCCGGGTCGGCGGAGACGGCGACGAAGATGAACGGCTCGGCGGCGACGCGGCCCTCGCGCACCTTGGAGCGCAGCGCGTCGATGCGCGCCTCTACGCCGGCCCAGCGGCAGGTGGAGATCTCGGTCCACACCAGGTGGCTCAGCGTGTACGGCGCGTTGGGCGCGAGGCGCAGCGCCTGCTCGAGGCTCGCCGCGGCTTCCTCGTGC
>DASUZH010000133.1:0-3402 GCA_036376975.1 Burkholderiales bacterium
TGCTCCTGCTGGAATTCCGCCAGCAGCTTTTCTTCCTCTTCGTTCAGCCCCTTCGCCGCCAGCAGGTCAGGCCTGCGCAGCCAGGTCCTTCCCAGCGCCTGCTTCAACCGCCAGCGCCGGATCTTCTCGTGGTGCCCCGACAGCAGCACCGCCGGCGTCCCCTCTCCTGCGTACACCTCCGGACGCGTGTACTGCGGGCAGTCGAGCAGCCCGTCGGCGAAGGACTCCTCCAGCGCCGAGTTCTCGTCGCCGAGCGCTCCCGGCAGCTGCCGCACCACCGCGTCCATCAGCGCCATCGCCGCCAGCTCGCCTCCCGACAGCACGAAATCGCCGATCGAGACTTCCTCGTCGACGCGCCGCGCGAGCAGCCGCTCGTCGATGCCCTCGTACCTGCCGCACAGCAGGGTGAGGGACTTCTCTTTCGAGAACGCCATCACCCCGCGGTGATCCAGCTTCCTGCCCTGCGGCGACAGGTAAATCACCCTGCCGCCGCCGCTGGAACGCACCGCGTCCAGCGCCCTTTCGATCGGCTCGGCCAGCATCACCATGCCCGGCCCGCCGCCATACGGACGGTCGTCCACCGTCCGGTAGTTGTCGGTCGTGAAATCGCGCGGATTCCACGTCGTCAAAGCCCACAGCCCCGCGTCCAGCGCGCGGCTGGTGATGCCGCTGTGCGTGACTGCCGAAAACATCTCGGGGAACAGCGTCACCACGTCGAAGCGGATCACCAGTCCGCCCCCCATTCGACTTCGATCCGCTGCTTCTCCAGATCGACGCCCTTCACCACCGCCGGCACCCAAGGCAGCAACCTTGCCCTGTCGCCGGCCACTTCCGCCACGTCCTGCGCGCCATTCGAGAACATCCGTTTCACGACGCCCAGCACTTCGCCCTTCTGGTTCACCACCTCGAGCCCGATCAGGTCGGCGAGGTAGTACTTGCCCTGCTCAGGCTCGGGCAGCGCCGCGCGCTGCACCGACACCTCGGCCCCCTTCAGCTGCAGAGCCGCTTCCCTGCTGCCGATCCCCTGCAGCTTCGCCAGCAGGGTGCCGGAATGTTGCTTGGTCGCCTCGACCGGATACTCGCGGCCGCCGATCCACCACCTGCTGCATCCGGCCAGAGCCTGCTCCGGCCGCTCCACCTTGATCCAGCCGCGCACGCCGTACGAGCCGGCGACGCGACCCATCTCTAGCAGCGCTTCAGGCAGCCTTCTTGGCAAACTGCTTCACGAGCCGCTTCGCCGTCGGCGAGAGCTGCGCGCCCTTGCCCGTCCAGTGCTTCACGCGCTCCAGGTTGACGCGCAGCGACTCGCGGCCTGCCGGCGCCTTCGGGTCGTAAAAGCCGAGGCGCTCCAGAAACTTGCCCTGCACCGCGCGCCGCGAATCGGCCACCACCACGTGGTAGAAGGGCCGCTTGTTGGCGCCGCCGCGCGCCAGTCGAATCACCACCATTTGGGAATCCCCGTGAACCGCGAAAAGGCGCGGATTATAAGGGAAAAATCGGTGTCTTGGGAACGGTTTTGGCGGCAAAATAGCGGCGGGAGGGTGAGCGCGTGATCCGGGCGCTGCGCGAGGTCGAAGGCGGGCTGCGGCTGCTGATGAACGTGTGGCTGCGCGTGCCTGCGCTGCGCCGCGCGCCGGTGCGCGAGTCCTTCCTGCGCCAGATCTACTTCACCGGGGTCACCGCCTCCACCGGGGTGGTGCTGCGCGCCTCCGGCCTGGGCGCCCTGATCATCGCCTTCACCATGCAGGTGCTCGACGCCGACACCTCGCTGGCGGTCAAGATCCTGCTCTGGGTGGTGCTGCGCGAGGTCGGGCCGCTGGCGGCGGCGATGGTCGTGATCCTGCGCACCGGCACCGCGGTCTCCGCCGAGCTGGCGATGATGCGCATCACCGGCCAGATCGAGACGCTGCGGCGCATGGGCATCCAGCCCTACGACTACCTGGTGGTGCCGCGCGTGATGGGCGTGATGCTGGCGACCACCGCGCTCACCTGCTACATCCAGTTCCTCGCCGTGCTCGGCGGCATGGTGCTCAGCCCGTTCGTCATCCAGGCCTCGTTCACCGAGCTGTATACGAAGTTCTTCGACCTGGTCGCGCCGGTGGATTTCGCCTACTCGATCCTGAAGAGCATGATGTTCGGCTTCGCCGTCGCGCTGACCTGCTGCTACCACGGCCTCAATCCCCCGGCGCTGACGCAGAACGGCGTGCCGCAGGCGGTGACCCGCGCCGTCACGCAGAGCGCGGTCGCGGTGCTGGTGATCAACGCCGTGTTCGCCTACATCGTGTTCGGGGTGCTGTTCTTCGGCCTGGTCAAGGCGGTGGTATGAGCGCGCTGGCCCTGCGCTACGACCTCAGGCGCGACGGGCGCGAGCCGGTCTCGCTCGCCGTGCCCGGCGGCGCCACCCAGCGCGTGCGCCTGCCCGACGCCGAAGCGAGGGCGCGGCTGGTCGGCGCGGTGCTCGCCACCCGCTGCGCGGCGAACGAGGAGCTCGAGCTGTTCGGCGAGCCGGTGCGCGGGCTGCGCGCCGCCGGCCGCGGCCGCCTGCACGACCGCATCGGGGTGCTGACCCAGGCGATGGGGCTGATCTCCAACCTCAACGCATGGGAGAACATCTCGCTCGAGGCCGCCTACCACGGCACGCAGCCGGTCGCGCGCATCGCGAAGACGGCGCACGACGCGCTGCAGTCGCTCGGCGCCGAGCCGCGCGCGTTCCTGGCGCGCCTGCCCGACGAGATGGATGCGTTCGACAAGAAGCTGGTCGCCTTCGTGCGCCTGCTCGCCAAGGAGCCGGCGCTCGCGCTGATCGACGGCCTCGGCGAGGGACTGAACCGCCAGCAGGCCGCGCGCGCGGCGCGCTTCGAGGCAGAATACCGGGCCCGCCAGCCCGAGGGGACGCTGCTGTTCGTGGATCTGGCAGAGGAGAAAGCCGATGAGTGACGATTTCCGCCCGCCGGCGCGGTTCCCGCGCCTCGCGCTGAAGGTCAACGCGTTCCTGCTGTTCGCCGCGCTGCTGGTCGGCGGCTTCGCCTGGCTGGTGGCGCACAAGCAGGGCTGGTTCGTGCACCAGACCATGATCCGCGTCATCACCCCGGACGCGCTCGGCATCAGCACCGGCATGCCGGTAAAGCTGTTCGGCTTCACCGTCGGCTCGGTGCGCGAGATGCATCTGGTCCCCGGCGGCGTCGACGTGCAGCTCACCGTCATGACCGAGCACATGCCGCGCATCCCGAAGGGCTCGCGCGCCCGCTTCGCGCGCGAATCGGGCGTGATCGGCGCCAGCGTGATCGAGATCATCCCCGGCCGGCCGATCGACGGCGAGCTGGTGGCGGGCGAGCAGATCGAGTTCGACCGCAGCCGCGGCATCTCCGAGATCGTCGAGGAGTTCCGCCGCCAGGCGGCGCC
>DASUZH010000134.1:0-3381 GCA_036376975.1 Burkholderiales bacterium
CCCATGCCGGGCACCTCCTGCTCCTCGACGTGGACCTTGCCGCCGGCCGCCTCGATGCGGCGGTTCATCTTCGACAGGTCCTCCACCGCGACGTAGAACAGCTGGTTGCCGGGCCAGGGGCCGGCGCGGTCGGGCTGCAGGATGCCGCCGCCGATGCCCAGCTTGCTGCCGGTGTCGAACACGCGGTAGTTGGCCTGCGGGTGCTGCTGCACCTTCCAGCCGAACACCTTGGCGTAGAAGTCAGCCACGCCGGCCGGGTCCTTCGACATCATTTCGAAGTGGACGACTGGGAGGCCCATGCTTGCTTCCTTTCCGTGGGGTAGTCGTTGCGCAGCAGCGCCCAGCTGAGGACCGCCGCCAGTACCGCGAACAGCGTGGCGAGGATGAACGCCGCGCGGTAGCCGGAGCCCTCGGCAAAGCTCGCCAGCACCGCGAGGCCGAGCGCGCCGCCCATCATGAACGCCGTATTGACCACGCCGGAGGCGAGCCCGGAGTCGGTCGGCGCGACTTCGCCCATGGCCACCAGCAGGATCGGGTTGAGCGCCATGCCGCAGCCGATGCCGAGCAGGACCATGCACGGCAGGATGTGCAGCACGAAGCTGGAGCCCTGCGTCGGCGCCGCCGCGAACAGAGCCAGGCCGACCGCCGCCAGGCCCAGGCCGACCGCGAGCGGCAGGCGGTTGCCGTAGCGCATCACGATCTTCGCCGACAGGCCGAGCGAGAACGCCGCCATGATCAGGTTGGACGGCAGGAAGGCGAGGCCGATCTGCATCGGCGTGTAGCCGAGCGACTCCTGCATGTAGAGCGCCGAGATGAAGAACCAGGCGAACATCGAGGCCGCCCAGAGCGCGCCGACGATGCTCGACACCGTGAGGCTCCTCACCCGGAAGAAGCGCAGCGGCATCAGCGGGGTGGAGACGCGCGACTGGATCAGCAGGAAGACCGCGAGCAGCACCGCTGCGGCCGCGAGCAGCGGCAGGTTGCCGTTGACGATGCCGTACACGGCGAGCGTCGACGAAGCGGTCACCGTCGCCGCACCGGCGTAATCCAGCTTGCCTTCGGCCTTCCCCGGGGTCTGGCCGATCAGCGTGCGGCAAAGCACGTAGACGGCTATGCCGATGGGGATGTTGACCAGGAATACCCAGTGCCAGCTCAGCGCGCTGGTGAGCAGGCCGCCAGCGAGCACGCCGAGGCTGCCGCCGGCGGCGCAGACGAAGCCGTACACGCCCATCGCCTTCGCCCGCTCGCCGTCCTCGGTGAACAGGTCGATGATCAGCGAGAGCGCGATCGCCGACACCACCGCCCCGCCCAGGCCCTGCACCGCGCGCGCGGCGATCAGCAGCCATTGCGAGTTGGACAGCCCGCAGACCAGCGACGCCGCGGTGAACAGCGCGATGCCGAGCAGGAACAGGCGCCGGTGCCCGAAGTAGTCGCCGAGGCGGCCGCCGAGCAGAAGGAAGCCGCCGTAGGTGAGCATGTAGGCGTTCACCACCCAGACCAGGGACGCTTCGCTGAAGGCCAGGCTTTCTCGGATCGACGGCAGCGCCACGTTCACCACCGTGGTATCGACCACGATCATCAGCTCGCCCGCGCAGAGGACGTACAACGCCCACCAGCGCTTGTCTTTCTCTACTGTCATCGCCTACTTTTCCGTAATCGCCTTCAGGCTGGCGAGACCGCTCTCGAACTGCTGGCCGATCATGCCGTCCATGTCGCAGAACACCTGGATCACTTTCGTGATGTAGGGCGAGGGGCCGGTCATGTTCCAGGTGACCTCGGTCGCCTCGCCTTTTGGCGCCAGCGTGAACACCACCTTGTTGTGCCCTTCGAACGGCTTGACGAAATCCAGGTCGAGCGCGACCCGGGTCGCCTGCGCCTCGGTGATCGTCATGCTGCCCTCGCCCACCTCGCTGTTGCCGGCCCAGGCGTACTTCGCGCCCTTGCCCCTGGGCTCGCCGCTGAAGCTGCGCTTCATCTTCGGGTCCACCTTCTCCCAGGGCGACCAGGCCTCCCAGGCGCGGAAGTCCGACAGCACCGCCGCGATCTTCTCCGGCGGCGCCTTCATGCTCGCCGAGCGCTGCACGCTGAAGCTGTCGGGCTTGGTCGCGGCCAGGCCGAGCACGGCGGCGACCGCGACGGCGAGGGCGATCAGGACGACCTTGAGCGCCTTTTTCACGCTTCCACCACCACGTTGAAGCCGCCCCAGATCATGCGCTTGGGATCGAACGGCATCTTCTTCATGTCCATGCCGGCGAAGCGCTTGTCGCTCATCGCCTTCTTGTTGACGCTGTCGCGGTGCTTGCGGTTGCGGTAGACGATGTACGAGAACCAGACCGTCTCGTTCTTCTTCTGCTTGACCGCCCGCGGGAACGAGGTCGACTTGCCCCACGACACGTCGTCCGCTACGCACTCCCGATACTCGAGCGCGCCATGCTCCAGCCAGACCTTCTTGCCCAGGCGCGCCATCTTGGTATAGGCCGCGCGCTTGTTCTTCGGAACAGGAATCAGGAACCCGTCTACGTACATGAAGCCTCCTTGTGAGTTAGTCGGTCTGCAGCAGGCGCCCGAGCCGCTTGAAGTCGCCCCGCCAGGCGTCCGGCGCCCGCGGGTCGAGCACCGGGTCGAGCGTGAACCTGAGCTCGGTGCCTCCCGCGGCCGGGAGCAGGTCCACCGTCACCAGCGCCTCGTGGTCGTACGGCGAGCCGCGCTGGTCCCAGGTAAACACCAGCCTGCGGTTGGGCTGCACCTCGCGGTAGACGCCCTGCACCGTGTAGTCCCTGCCGCCCGAGTCGCGCATTACCAGGCGGTAGTTGCCGCCGGCGCGCACGTCCCAGTCTGCCTGCCATGTCGGCGCTTCGGCCTGGCCGAACCAGACGCGCATCGCGCCCGAGTCGGTCCATGCGCGCCACACCTTCTCCGGTGCGACGGCGAAGCTGCGTGTGAGTACCAGTTTTTCCAGTGTCTTCTCCATCACCTAGCCGCCCTGCAGGAAGCGCTCCAGCTTGACCAGCGACTCGGTCCAGCCGCGCCTGTGCCCGTCGCGCACCGACTCGTCGAACAGCTGCGAATGCACGAAGTCAAGCTCGGTGCCGCCGCCGTCGGGCTTGAACACCAGCGTCACCAGCGATTCACGCTCCGGCGTGGTGCGCGGCCAGGTCCAGGTGAAGGCGAGCTTCCGGTTCGGCACGACCTCCTTGTAGACGCCGGTGACCTCGTGCTCGGTTCCCTGCGGACCGCCGAAGATGATGCGGAAGCGTCCGCCGACGCGCACGTCGAGCTGCGCGAGCGACACCGGCTCGTTGCCGCCCGGCCCCCACCAGCGCTTCAGCGCTTCCGGGTCGGTCCACGCGCGCCAGACTTTTTCCGGCGCGACCGGATAGT
>DASUZH010000135.1:0-2254 GCA_036376975.1 Burkholderiales bacterium
GATGCTGTTCGTGCCGAGCATCGATGGCATCAGCCATCACTGGGCAGAGAACACCTCGGACGAGGACATCGTGCTCGGCGCGCGGGTGTTTACCGATGCGATCGCGAATGTTTTGACGCGCTAACGCCACCACCGTCATGGCCGGGCTTGTCCCGGCCATCCACGCCTTTCTTTGGCGCCAAGGCGTGGATGCCCGGCACAAGGCCGGGCATGACGAACGAGAGAACTGTCGTGTGGTGGGATTTTAGCCCTTCACCCCGCCCATCTTGCACACCACCTTCCACTCATCCGCACTCACCGGCTGCACCGACAGCCGCGAATACTTGATCAGCGCCATCTCCTTCAGCTTCGGCTCCTTCTTGATCATCTCCAGCGACACCGGCGTCGGCACCGGCTCCGCGGCCTTGAAGTCCACCACCACCCACGGCTCGCCCTTCGCGGTCGGGTCGGGATGCGCCTCGCGCACCACCTCGACGATGCCGACGATGTCCTTGCCTACGTTGGAATGATAGAAGAACGCGCGGTCGCCCTTCTTCATCTTCTGCAGGTTCTGCTTGGCGGTGTGATTGCGCACGCCGGTCCACTCCGTGCCCTTCGCGCCGGCCTTCACCTGCTGGTCCCAGGACCACGCGTCGGGTTCGCTCTTCACCAGCCAGTAAGCCATGTTCGATCTCCCTAATGCTCCGCCCGCAGCGGCCGCGCCAGTAACGACTCGATCGCCTCGTCCACGCTCATTTCTCCGGCCAGCACCGCCGCGATCGCCTCGGCGATCGGCATGTCGACCTGCTTCGCCCGCGCCATCTCCAGCAGCACCGGCGCGGTGAACGCGCCCTCGGCCAGCCCGGTCTTGCCGTGGATGTCCTTCGCCGCAAGCCCTTTGCCCAGATTCATCCCGAAGCTGAAGTTGCGCGACTGCGGGCTCGAGCACGTCAAAATCAGATCGCCCAGCCCCGACAGCCCCATCATCGTCTCGGTCCGCGCCCCATAGGCGCGGCCGAACCGCACCAGCTCGGCAAAGCCGCGCGTGGTCAGCGCCGCCGATGCGCTCGCGCCAAGCCCGCGCCCGGTGACGATCCCCGACGCGATCGCCAGCACGTTCTTCGCAGCGCCGCCGATCTCGACCCCGCGCACGTCGGACGACTGGTACGGCCGGAACGTACGCGAGGCCAAAGCCTGCGCGAGCGCGTTTGCCAAGGCCTCGTCCTGCGCCGCAAGCGTGACTGCAGTGGGCAATCCGCGCGCCACGTCCGACGCAAAGCTCGGTCCGGAGAGAATCGCCGGTGTCGCCGCGGGCGCGCACTCGGCGATGATCTCGGTCATGAATTTTCTGGTGCCGTGCTCGATGCCTTTGGCGCAGGTGATGATCGGCGTCTTCGGCGCGACCGCTGTCGTTAGCGCGGCCAGGACCGAGCGCATCGCCTGCGCCGGCACCACCAGCAGGATCGCCTCGGCGCGCGCGGCCTCCTTGAGATCGCGCGTCACCGCGATGCGATCCTCGATCTTCACTCCCGGCAAAAACCGGCTCTCGCGCTTGCTTGCAAGCTGCTCGGCATTGCCGGCGTCGTACTCCCATAGCGTCACACTGCGTCCGGCCCGCGCCGCGCAATTGGCGAGTGCCGTGCCCCATGCGCCGCCGCCGAGCACCGCGATGCGGTCGAACCTCATGCGGTCATCCTCGCCTAAGCGCCCTGCTGCGACACGCGCGCCGGCTTGGTCTGCGGTCCCGCCACTTCATCGAGCGGCCAGCGTGCCCGCGGCGCAAAATCCAGCGGATCGCTCAACCCCAGCGCCAGCCGCTCCGCCCCCGCCCAGGCGATCATCGCGCCATTGTCGGTGCAAAGCTCGGCCGGCGGCACCACGAGCTTGATGCCGGCCTCGAACGCGACGCGCTGCAGCGCCTTGCGGATCGCTTCGTTGGCGGCAACCCCACCGGCCGCGACCAGCGCGGTCGGCGCGCCGAACCGCGCGCGGAACATCTTCAAGCCGGCGCGCAGCCGATCGTGAATGAGCTCCACCACCGCCTGCTGGAACGACGCACAAAGATCAGCCACGTCCTGGTCGGAGAGCGGCGCAATCCGCTGCGCCTCGATCCGCAATGCGGTCTTGAGCCCGGACAGGGAAAAGTCCGGCTCGGGCCGCCCGTGCATCGGCCGCGGCAACGCAAACCGCGTCGCATTCCCCCGCGCCGCCTCCTTCTCCACCTGCGGCCCGCCGGGATAACCCAGCCCGAGTAACTTGGCCCCCTTGTCGAGCG
>DASUZH010000136.1:0-5676 GCA_036376975.1 Burkholderiales bacterium
GCATGCAGGTCGCCACCCAGCAGCTCTCCAACACCAGCCAGTTGAAGAAGGTGCGCCGCGACATCGCTCGCGTGCGCACCATCATGAAGGAAAAGGCGGCGAAATGAGCGCAGTTGCTACGGAACAGGCGGCTCCGGCCAAGAATCAGCGCAAGCTGGTCGGGCGCGTGGTCAGCGACAAGATGCAGAAGACGGTGGTGGTGCGGGTCGAGCGCCGGGTGCGCGACACCCTGATGGGCAAGATCATCACCCGCTCGAAGAAGTACCACGCCCACGTCGAGACCGACGAGTTTAAGGAGGGCGACCTGGTGGAAATCGCCGAATGCCGGCCGATTTCCCGCACCAAGTCCTGGCGCGTGACGCGCCTGGTGGAGAAATCGAAGGCGATTTGAGCTAGAATTGCGGTCCCCCAAACACGGGGGTCCAAAACTGCGCGGCGCGCTTGCTGCGCAAGTTGGAGTGGAGAAAACACATGATTCAGATGGAATCCGTGCTCGACGTGGCCGACAACACCGGCGCGCGCTCCGTCATGTGCATCAAGGTGATGGGCGGCTCCAAGCGGCGCTATGCGTCCATCGGGGACCTCATCAAGGTCAGCGTCAAGGAGGCGGCGCCGCGCGGCCGGGTGAAGAAGGGCGAGATCTACGACGCCGTGGTGGTGCGCACCGCCAAGGGCGTGCGCCGCGCCGACGGCTCGCTGATCCGCTTCGACCGCAACGCCGCGGTGCTGCTGACGCCGAAGATGGAGCCGATCGGCACGCGCATTTTCGGCCCGGTGACGCGCGAGCTGCGCACCGAGCAGTTCATGAAGATCGTATCGCTGGCGCCCGAGGTGCTCTGATGCAAAGAATCAAGAAGGGCGATGAAGTGGTGGTGCTCGCCGGCCGCGACAAGGGCAAGCGCGGCACGGTGCTGAACCGCGTCGACGCGAACTACGTCGTGGTCGAGGGCGTCAACCGCGTCAAGAAGCACCAGCGCCCCAACCCGATGAAAGGCGTCACCGGCGGCATCGTCGACAAGGACATGCCGATCCACATCTCCAACGTGGCGCTGTTCAACCCCGCGACGCAGAAGGCCGACCGCACCGGCGCGAAGACGCTCGAGGACGGGCGCAAGGTGCGCGTGTTCAAGGCCAACGGCGAGCAGGTCGACCGCTAAGGAACGCCATGGCGAAGGAAAAAGACAGCAAGGAAGCGAAGCCGAAGCAGGACAAGGCAGCCGCGCAGGCGCAGAAGCCGGCGCAGCAGCCGAAGAAGGAGGCCAAGGCGCCGAAGCCGGAAGCCGCGCCGAAGGCCGAAGGGCCGCAGATCCCGGCGCCGCCGGCGCGCCTCGCCACCTTCTACAAGGAAAAGGTGGTGCCCGACCTGATGCAGAAGTTCGGCTACAAGACCGTGATGCAGGTGCCGCGCATCCGCAAGATCACGATCAACATGGGCGTCGGCGAGACCACCTCCGACAAGAAGGTGCTCGACTTCGCGGTGGCCGACATGACCAAGATCGCCGGGCAAAAGCCGGTGGTCACCAGCGCGCGCCGCTCGATCGCCAACTTCAAGGTGCGCGCCGGCTTTCCGGTCGGCTGCATGGTGACCCTGCGCGGCGCGCGCATGTACGAGTTCCTCGACCGCCTGGTGAACATCGCGATGCCGCGCATCCGCGACTTCCGCGGCGTGTCGAACCGCGCCTTCGACGGCCGCGGCAACTACAGCCTCGGCTTCAAGGAGCAGATCATCTTCCCGGAGATCGAGTACGACAAGATCGACGCGCTCCGCGGCATGAACATCGCAATCACCACCACGGCAAAAAGCGACGACGAGGCGCGCGCACTGCTCGCCGCGTTCCGCTTCCCGTTCAAGCACTGAGGACCCGCATGGCCAAGCTCGCACTCAAGCTGCGCAACGACAAGCGCAAGAAGACGGTGGAGAAGTTCAAGGCGAAGCGCGCTGCGCTGCTCGAGATCCTGCAGGATCCGCGCGCTTCCGACGAGGCGAAGGACGCCGCGCGCACCAAGCTGCAGCAGCTGCCGCGCGACGCCTCGCCGGTGCGCATCCGCAACCGCTGCGCCCTTACGGGCCGGCCGCGCGGCGTGTACAAGAAGTTCGGCCTCGGCCGCAACAAGCTGCGCGACCTCGCGCTCAAGGGCGAGGTGCCTGGCGTGATCAAGGCGAGCTGGTAAGGAGATATCGATGAGCATGAGCGATCCCGTCGCGGACATGCTGATCCGCATCCGCAACGCCCAGATGGTCGGGCACACGGAAACGGTGATGCCCGCCTCGCGGCTGAAGGTTTCCATCGCCCAGGTGCTGAAGGACGAGGGCTACATAGAGGACTTCGCGCTGCGCGAGAAGGGCGCCAAGAAGGAGCTGGCGATCGCGCTCAAGTACTACGCCGGGCGGCCGGTGATCGAGCGCCTGGAGCGCGTCTCCAAGCCCGGCCTGCGCGTGTACCGCGGCCGCGACGACATCCCGCGCATCATGAACGGGCTCGGCGTGGCGATCCTCTCCACCTCGCGCGGCGTGATGACCGACCGCAAGGCCCGCGCCGACGGCGTCGGCGGCGAGATCCTCTGCATCGTCGCCTAAGGATGCTTCGCATCCGCACCCAATAGAGACCGACATGTCGCGAATCGCAAAATATCCGGTGCCGCTCCCCAAGGGGGTCGAGGTCAACCTCGCCGGCGGCAGCATCTCGGTGAAGGGCCCGCTCGGCACCATCGCGCGCGCCGCCGACCCGAACGTCGAAGTGAAGAAAGACGGCGAGCAGATCGTGTTCAAGGCGCTCGGCAACTCGAACCACGCCGACGCCATGTCCGGCACCATGCGCGCCCTGGTGTTCAACATGGTGACCGGCGTCACCAAGGGCTACGAGAAGAAGCTCGCCCTGGTCGGCGTCGGCTACCGCGCCCAGGCGCAGGGCGACAAGCTCAGCCTGACGCTCGGCTTCTCGCACCCGGTGGTGCACCAGATGCCGAAGGGCATCAAGGTGGCGACGCCGACGCAGACCGAGATCGTGATCAGCGGCATCGACAAGCAGCTCGTCGGCCAGGTGGCGGCGGAAGTGCGCGCGCACCGTCCGCCCGAGCCCTACAAGGGCAAGGGCGTGCGCTACGCCGCCGAGGTCGTCGTGCTGAAGGAAACCAAGAAGAAGTAACGGGATCAGACCATGAGCGCCAAAAACGAATCGCGCCTGCGGCGCGCCCGGCAGACCAGGCTGAGGATCCGCGAGAACGGGGCCGTCAGGCTGACCGTGCATCGCAGCAACGGCCATATCTACGCGCAGCTCACGTCGCCCGCGGGCGACAAGGTGCTTGCCGCCGCCTCGTCGCTGGAGAAGGAGCTGCGCGGCCAGATCAAGCATGGCAGCACGAAAAAAGCGGCCGAGATGGTCGGGCAGCGCATCGCCGCCAAGGCGAAGGAGAAGGGCATCGAGAAGGTGGCCTTCGACCGCGCCGGCTACAAATATCACGGGCGCGTGAAAGCGCTCGCCGAAGCCGCGCGTGCCGGCGGCCTGAAGTTCTGACGAGGGTTTATGGCGAAGATCCAACCGAGAATGCAGCAGTCTGAGGAGCGTGGCGACGGACTGCGCGAGAAGATGATCGCGGTGAACCGCGTCACCAAGGTGGTGAAGGGCGGCCGCGTGCTCGGCTTCGCCGCGCTCACCGTGGTCGGCGACGGCGACGGCGGCATCGGCATGGGCAAGGGCAAGGCGCGCGAGGTTCCGGTCGCGGTGCAGAAGGCGATGGAAGAGGCGCGCCGCAAGCTGTTCAAGGTGAAGCTGAAGAACGGCACGCTGCACCACGTGGTGAAGGGCCGCCACGGCGCGGCGCGCGTGCTGATGCAGCCGGCGCACGAAGGCACCGGCATCATCGCCGGCGGCCCGATGCGCGCGGTGTTCGAGGTGATGGGCGTCACCAACGTGCTCGCCAAGTGCTTCGGCTCGACCAACCCCTACAACGTGGTGCGCGCGACCCTCAACGGCCTGCAGGCGATGAGCACGCCGGCCGAGATCGCGGCGCGCCGCGGCAAGAAGGTCGAGGAGATCACGGGATGAAGAAGATCAAGGTGCGG
The DNA here is from genome assembly GCA_036376975.1 of Burkholderiales bacterium. Taxonomy (GTDB): domain Bacteria; phylum Pseudomonadota; class Gammaproteobacteria; order Burkholderiales; family SG8-39; genus SCGC-AG-212-J23. The sequence goes on from DASUZH010000136.1 coordinate 4,064, forward strand.
CTGCTGAAAAGCATCCTCGGAACCAAGCGGGACCACCGCGCCACCGTGCGCGGCCTGGGCCTGAAGCGCATCAACCAGGTCAGCGAGCTGGTCGACACGCCGGCGGTGCGCGGCATGATCGACAAGGTGAACTACCTGGTACGGATCGAGAGCTGAGAACATGAAACTGAACTCGCTTAAACCCGCGGCGGGCTCGAAGCAGTCGCGCCACCGCGTCGGCCGCGGCGTCGCGTCCGGCTGGGGCAAGACCGCGGGCCGCGGCCACAAGGGCCAGCGCGCGCGCTCCGGCGGCTTCCACAAGGTGGGATTCGAGGGCGGGCAGATGCCGCTGCACCGCCGCCTGCCCAAGCGCGGCTTCAATTCGATGACGCGCGAGGACGTGGCCGAGGTGCGCATCGGCGACCTGGAGGCCATGCAGGCGACCGAGATCGACCTCGCCGCGCTGAAGGCGGCAGGGCTGGTCGGGCACAAGGCGCTCGCAGCGAAGGTGATCCTCACCGGCAAGCTGTCGCGCAAGATCACCCTCAAGCAGGTGAGGGCGTCGAAGGGCGCCAAGGCGATGATCGAAGCCGCCGGCGGCCGCTACGAATTCACCGAGCCCAAGGTGGAAGAGAAGCCGAAGAAAGAGAAGAAAGCCAAGAAACCCGAGGCTGAGGAAGCGCCGAAGGCCTGATGGCGACCGCACTACCCAACGTCGGCAAGGGTTCGCGTTACGGCGACCTCAAGCGTCGCCTGCTTTTCCTGCTGGCGGCGCTGGTGGTGTTCCGCATCGGCGCGCACATCCCGGTGCCGGGCATCCACCCCGACGTGCTGGCCGAGCTGTTCCAGGGCCAGCAGGGCGGCATCCTCGGCATGTTCAACATGTTCTCGGGCGGCGCGCTGTCGCGCTTCACCATCTTCGCCCTCGGCATCATGCCGTACATCTCGGCCTCGATCATCATGCAGCTGATGACCGCGGTCAGCCCGCAGCTCGAGCAGCTGCGCAAGGAAGGCGAGACCGGCCGGCGCAAGATCACGCAGTACACGCGCTACGGCACCGTGTTCCTCGCGCTGTTCCAGGCCACCGGCATCTCGATCGCGCTCGAGTCGCAGCCCAACCTGGTGCTCGAGCCGGGCCTGATGTTCCGCATCACCACGGTCACCACGCTGGTCACCGGCACCATGTTCCTGATGTGGCTCGGCGAGCAGATCACCGAGCGCGGCCTGGGCAACGGCATCTCGATCATCATCTTCGCCGGCATCGCCGCCGGGCTGCCGAACGCCATCGCCGGCACCCTCGAGCTGGTGCGCACCGGCGCCATGCACCCGCTCACCGCGCTGCTGATCGCGGTCGCCGTGCTGGTGGTCACCGCCGTGGTGTGCTTCGTCGAGCGCGGCCAGCGCAAGATCCTGGTCAACTACGCCAAGCGCCAGGTCGGCAACCGGGTCTACGGCGGGCAGAGCTCGCACCTGCCGTTCAAGCTGAACATGTCGGGCGTGATCCCGCCGATCTTCGCCAGCTCGCTGATCCTGTTCCCGGCCACGCTGCTCGGCTGGTTCGGCTCGGCCGAGGGCCTGGTCTGGCTGCGCGACCTGTCGAGCATGCTGACGCCGGGCCAGCCGATCTACGTCCT
>DASUZH010000137.1:0-5300 GCA_036376975.1 Burkholderiales bacterium
TGCCCGGCTGCGCTCTTGCCAGGGCCACGAACTCGCGCATGCTGCCCGCACGGAGATCCGGATTGACCAGCACCGCGAGCGAGCTGGTGGCGACCAGCGCCACCGGCGCGAAGCTCTTCCGCGGATCGAACGGCAGCCGGGTCATCGCCGGGTTGACGGCGAAGGAAGTGGCGGCGAACAGCACGGTATGGCCGTCGGCCGCGCTCTTCGCCACCAGGTCGGCGCCGATGTTGCCGGTGGCGCCCGGGCGGTTGTCGGTGACCACCGCGACGTTCCAGCGCTCGGCGAGCTTCGGGCCGACCAGCCGCGCGAGGATGTCGGCGCCGGTGCCGGGCGTGTACGGAACCACCAGGTGGACCGGGCGCGACGGATAGTCCTGCGCGCTTGCCGCGCCCGCCGCGAAAAGCATGGCGAGCAGCGCGAGGACCTTCGACATGCGCTGATTATAATCACCGCCCCATGCGCTCCGTCGATACCGAGGTGGTCGTCGTCGGAGCGGGGCCGGTCGGCCTGACGCTCGCCGTCGCGCTCGGCCAGGCCGGCGTGCGCTGCACGCTGCTCGAGAAGAAGCCCGCGCCGCAGTTCCTGCCGAAGATGGAGCGCTGCAACGCGCGCACCATGGAGATCTTCCGCCGCATGGGGATCGCCGAGCGCGTGCGCGCCGCAGGCCTGCCGGCCGCGGTGCCGATGGACGTCTACATCGTGCAGGCGATGAACCGCGCGCCGCTCCTGCACCATCCTTATCCGTCGGTGGAAGCGGCGCGGCGAGAGATCGACGCCTGCACCGACGGATCGCTGCCGCTCGAGCCCTACCAGCTCATCTCGCAGTACACGCTCGAGCCGCTTCTCAAGGCCGAGGCGGAGAAAGTCGCCGACGTGCGCTACGGCTGCGAGTTCCTGTCGCTGACGCAGGACTCCTCTGGCGTTTCCGCGCGCACTGCCAACGAGGAAATTCGGTCCAAATATCTGGTCGGATGCGACGGGGGCGCGAGCGTCGTACGTCAGCAGCTCGGAATCGCATTGCAAGGCGAGGGCGACATCCTGCGGCTGCGGCAGGCGCTCTACCGCTGCGACGAGCTGTTCGGGCGCATTCCGATCGGCGCGGGCCCCGGGCGCGGACGCCACTACCACGTCGCCGACGCGCAATCGACCTTCCTCATCATGCAGGACTCGACGCGCCACTGGACGCTGCACGCGGTGGTCGAGCGCGACGAGGACATGGCGGCGCAGTTCGAGAGGACGCTCGGCGTGCCGCTCGAGTACCAGATGCTCTACGTGGGCGAGTGGAAGCAGAACCTGCTGCTCGCCGAGCGCTATCGCGAGCGTCGCGTGTTCCTCGCCGGCGACGCGGTGCACCTGATGATCCCGACCGGCGGCCTCGGCATGAACAGCGGCGTCGGCGATGCGGTCGACCTGGCCTGGAAGCTGGCCGGTACGCTGCGCGGCTGGGGCGGGCCGCTGCTGCTCGACTCCTACGAAATTGAAAGGAGGCAGGTCGGCGAGCGCAACGTCGCCGCCTCGCGCTACGCCTCGCTCGGCCGGCGCAAGTGGCGCGGCCTGTGGCGCGACCTCGACGAGCTGGCGCGGGTGGCGGACGTCGAGCAGCGCAAGTCGAACGAGATGATCGGCGCGGAGCTCGGCTACCGGTACCGCGGCTCGCCGCTGATCGCCGAGGAGCCCGGCGGACCGGAGGACGATTTCCGCCGCTACGTGCCGGGGACCTGGCCGGGAGCGCGGCTACCGCATGTCTGGCTGGACGGCCATGTAGCGATGCAGGATCGGCTCGGACCCGGCTACGCGCTGCTTCGCCTCGGCCCGGTCCCGAAGGAAACCTCCGCCCTGCAAGACGCGATGAAGCGGCGCGGAGCGCCATTGCAGGTGCTCGATGTCCCCGATGAGGCGGCGCGCGACCTCTACGGCTTCGACCTCATCCTGCTGCGGCCGGACCTGCACGTGGCGTGGCGCGGGCAGCATGTCACGGATGCGCCCACAAACCTCGCCGCCCGCGCGACCGGACATTTAGAATAAGAAACTCCCATGAAAACAATCCTTCGTTTCCTTTCGGCTTTCTTTTTTGCCGGCGCGGCTTCCGCGCAGACCCTGCCCCCGATCACGCTGCCGACGATCTACTTCGACGCGCCGCCCGGCCTGTCCGGCGGCGGCGACGAGGTCGCCGCCTTCAGCACCCCGGAGCGCGACCTGGTGATCTACGTGTATCCGTTCCGGCGGCTCGGGCCGGGCGATTTCCAGGCGCGCTTCCGCGACAACCAGCTGCGCGAGTTCATCGCCGGCAACCTGCGCGAGGCGAAGCCGGCGACGCCGCCGCAGATCCAGCCCGCCAGCGTCGAGGGCGCCGAGGCCGCGGTGACCGGCAGGTTCAACGACGGCAAGGGCGAGCGCAGCCGGCTCGCCATCCTGGCCGCGGGCGCGGTGGCGATCGTCGACGTGACCGCGACCAGCGCGGCGGCCCTCGAGAAGCACGCCGGCGCCGTGAAGGAGATGCTCGATTCGCTCAGCGTCGGGCAGCCGAAGGCGAGGGCGGCGCCCCCGCCGGTGCTCGCCGCGCCGAGCGCCCCCGCGCCGGTTGCAGCCGCGCCCGCAGCGGCGACCGCAGCCGCGTCCGCTGCCGCGCCCGCTGCCGCCCCGGCGGCGCCTCCGGCAGCCGCCCCCCTGCCTGCCTTCATGCCCGGCCTGTACATCGGCAACGTGCGGCGGCTGATTCCGCAGTTCGTCGGCGGCGTGCAGAGCGGCGGCATGTGGGTCACCGGGCCGCAATGGATCCTGCTTTCCAACGAAGGCCTCGCGTATCGCACGTACGACAAGCCGCGCGGCAGCGGCGATCCGGAGAGATTCGACTACAGGCGCGCGCAGGTGAGCGACGCCGGCAACACCGGCAGCTACCAGGTGCTCGGCAACGACCTGACGCTGCGCTTCGGCAACGAAACCATCACCGCCAAGCTCGCCGGACCGGGACGCTTCGACATCTTCGGCGCGCAGTTCAAGCGCACGGCAAAGCCGTGAAGGTCGACGGCGGCTGCCACTGCGGGCGCATCAGGTACGAGGCGGTGGTCGACCCGGCCGCGGTGTCGATCTGCCACTGCACCGATTGCCAGACGCTGTCGGGCTCGGCGTACCGCACCGTGGTGCCCGCGCCCGCGGCGACCTTCAAGCTGCTCGCCGGCCAGCCGAAGGTCTACGTGAAGACCGCCGACAGCGGCAACAAGCGCTTGCAGACGTTCTGCGGCGAGTGCGGCACGCCGATCTACTCGGCGGCGCCGGTCGATACGCCGGCCTACTTCCTGCGCGTCGGCTCGATCCGGCAGCGCGCCGAGCTGCCGCCGAAGAAGCAGGGCTGGTGCCGCTCCGCGCTCGGCTGGACGGCGGACCTGCAGGACCTGCCGAAAACCCAGTAAGGTCGTCTCCCCCGCGAAAGCGGGGGTCCATGGATTCCCGCTTTCGCGGGAATGACGTTTATTGCGCCACCACCAGGCTGGCGAGCTGGTCGGGATCGGCGAGCAGCGCTTCGCTCGGGCCGTGGTGGATGATGCGGCCGCGGCTCAGCACCAGCGCTTCGCGCGTCACCTGCAGCGCCACCTTGGCGTGCTGCTCGACCAGGATGACCGCCAGCGACTCTTCGGTGATGAGTCTTTTGATCGACAACAGAAGATTTTCTATGATGATCGGCGCCAGCCCTTCGAGCGGCTCGTCGAGCAGCAGCAGCGACGGATTGCCCATCAGCGCGCGGCCGATCGACAGCATCTGCTGCTCGCCGCCGGAGATCTGGTTGCCGCGGTGATGGCGGCGCTCCTTGAGGCGCGGGAACAGGTCGTAAACGCGCTCGATCGACCAGCGCCCGGGGCGGCCTGCGACCGTCAGGTTCTCCTCCACCGAGAGCGACGGGAAGATCTCGCGCTCCTGCGGCACGTAGCCGATGCCGGCGCGGGAACGCGCATAGACCGGGTCGTTCTGTATTGGTCTTGCATTCAACGCAATGCTTCCGGCATGGAGCGTGGTGTGGCCCATGATGGTGGCGAGCAGGGTGGTCTTGCCGACGCCGTTGCGGCCCAGCACCGCCAGCGCGCCGTTCTCCGGCAGCGCGAACGCCACGTCCTCCAGGATCACGGTCTCGCCGTAGCCCGCGTGCAGGCCGGAGACGCGCAGCGCGTCAGGCATGCAGGCCCTCGCCCAGGTAGACGTCGCGCACGCGCCGGTCGGCGGCGATCTCCGCCGGCGTTCCCTGCACCAGCACCTCGCCCTGCACCAGCACGGTGATCTGCTGCGCGAAGCGGAACACCAGGTCCATGTCGTGCTCGATGATCAGCACCGCTACTTCGGCCGGCAGCTTCTCCAGGTTCTGGAAGATCTTCTTCGACTCCTCCGACGGCACGCCCGCCGCCGGCTCGTCGAGCAGCAGCACCTTCGGCTTGAGGCCGAGCGCGATGGCGATCTCCACCAGGCGCTGCTTGCCGTAGGGCAGGTCCTGCGTCGCCTTGGTGGCGTCGCCCGCCAGGCCGAGCGTGGCGAGCAGGCTCATCGCCTCGTCCTTGATCTCGTCGTACCGGCTGGCCGGCTTCCACATGCGCCGCGCGACGCCCTCGCGCTCGGCGACGGCCAGGGCGACGTTGTCGAGCACCGGCAGGCTGCGGAACAGCGTGGTGATCTGGAAGGTGCGGCCGAGGCCGAGCTTCACGCGCGCCGCCTGCTTGGCCCTGGTGATGTCCTGGTCGTTCATCAGGATCTGGCCGGAGGTCGGCGCGAGGGCGCCGGTCAGCATGTTGACGAAAGTGGTCTTGCCGGCGCCGTTCGGCCCGATCAGCGCGTGGCGCGCGCCCGGCTCGAGGCGGAAGTCGATGTTCTGCGCCACGGTCAGCGCGCCGAAGCTCTTGCACAGCCTGCGGGTTTCGAGGGCCGTGGTCATCTCAGGGGATCTCGATGCGCGCGTTGTGGAAGCCGCGGAACCAGGGCGCGAGGTCTTCCTTCGCCACCGCGTTGCGCGACAGGTGCACTTCGACGCAGCGGCCTTCCGACCCCGACAGGAGATAGGCCTTGAGCTGCAGCAGCGGATCGGCCTTCACCGCGAACAGCATGACGAAGGTGCTGTCGTTCGGGCGGCGGGCGAGGACGTCCTCGCGCTTCAACCCGTAGCGCCGCACGAGGCCCACCGCCAGGGAGCTGGCGCATTCCTTGGCTCCCATGCCGGGATCGGCCGTCGGGGTAAGGACCGAGATGCTGTAGCCGCCTTTGCCATCCGAGCCCATGAAGCGGGCATGCGCCTGCGCGGCGGCGAGCGGGTGGGGGCC
>DASUZH010000138.1:0-3513 GCA_036376975.1 Burkholderiales bacterium
CGTCATCGACAGCACCGACGAGCTGCGCAAGGTGCACGAAGTGAAGGCGGACGCCAAGCTCTACCTGCGCATCGCCGCCCCCAACATCGGCAGCGACTGGCCGCTGTCTGGCAAGTTCGGTGCCGGCAGCTCCGAGGCGCGCGAGATCGTCGCCGCCGCGGCCAAGCGCGGCGCGGACCTCGCCGGCGTCACGTTCCACGTCGGCTCGCAGTGCCGCAACCCGGAGAACTGGCGGGTCGCGCTGGAGAAGGCGCGCAGCCTGTTCGACGCCATGGCCAAGGCGGGGCTGAAGCCGCGCCTGCTCAACATCGGCGGCGGCTATCCGGTGCGCCACGTCAAGCCGATCCCGTCGATCGAGATGATCGGCCAGGTGGTAAACGAAGGCCTCAAGGCGTTCCCCGAGGACGTGCAGGTGATCGCCGAGCCGGGCCGCTACCTGGTGTCCGACGCCGGCTACTTCGTCTGCCGGGTGCTGGCCACGGCGAGCCGCGGCGGCAAGCGCTGGATGCACTGGGACGCGGGCATGTTCGGCGGCATCATCGAGACCACCGAGGGTCTGAAGTACAAGATCCGCACCGACCGCTCGGGCCCGGACGTCGCCTGGACCGTCGGCGGGCCGACCTGCGACTCGGTCGACATCGTCATGCGCGACGAGCCGCTGCCGTCGGACCTGCAGGAAGGCGACTTCGTCTACATCCGCAACGCCGGCGCCTACACCACGGCCTACGCGAGCCAGTTCAACGGCTTCCCGCTACCCGAGGTACGGGTTTTCGAGTCGAAACCCTAGGTCTTCTCGTAGAGCACGTAATCGAAGCGCGTACCGTCTGAGGCGGTACGCGCTTCGCGCTTCTTCTCCCGCCATTTCGACCGGTCGTACGCCGGAAACCAGGTGTCGCCGGGGTAGTCGCGATGGATCTCCGTGAGCTCGAGGCCGTGGGCGATCGGCAGCGATTCCTCGAACAGCCGGCTGCCGCCGATCACCATTGCCTTGGGCGCGTCGGCGCAAAGCCCGAGCGCGGCCTGCAGCGACGGCGCCACGGTGATGCCCGGCGCCTGATAGCCGGGCGTGCGGGTGACGACGATATTCTTGCGGCCCGACAGCGGGCCCTTGAGCGATTCCCAGGTGCGCCGGCCCATGATGACGGGATGGCCGAGCGTGACTTCCTTGAAGTGCCGCAATTCCTCCGGGAAATGCCACGGCAGACGGCCATTGACGCCTATGATTCCATTGGAGGCTACGGCGGCGACCAGATAGACCCGCGGCCCGGGGGGGTGTGACATTGGTCCTCGCGACAGGCGATTTTTGTTGAAATTATAAGGACATGGCTGCACGTTGGGTTCCGTATCCGCGCTCCTTTTTGGGGCTGCTGCTGACCGGCTTCACCCTGGTGGCGCTGCCCCTGGTGGGCGCGCTCGCCTATTCGGCCTGGCATACCGAGCAGCTCGCCGAGCAGAGCCGCAGCGCCGTATTCAGCGCCTCGCAGGCGGCGCGGGCGAGCCGCTCGCTGGTCAACCGCATCGGCTCGATCGAGCGGCTGGCGCAGCAGATGGCGATGCTGGGCGACCTGGAGCTGTCCCTCGACTACGACCGGGTGCACGGCAGCTTCAAGCAGGTGGCGGCGGAGCTGATGCAGCTGCCGCTCGACGACGTGCAGCGCGCCGCGCTGGCGCGGACCGTGGTGCAGGAGCAGGCGCTCTACGAGCGGCTGACGCGCCTGCCGCGCGGGCGGCACGACCCGCGCCTCATCGGCCGCATGACCGACGAGCTGGCCGAGCACGCCTACGACGTGCTCGCCATCAGCTACCTGGTGGCCGATCGCGAAGTGGTCCGCCTGCGGGCGAACGCCGAGATGGTGCAGCGCCAGCTGATCCTGCTGGTGCTGTTCGGCACCGCGGTGGCGCTCGCCACCGCGCTCATCCTGTCGCGCTACATCGCGCGGCCGATCGCCGAGCTGGACGGCTCGATCCGCCAGCTGGGCGACGCCGATTTCACGCGTCCGATCACCGTGCGCGGCCCCGAGGACCTGCAGACGCTGGGCGAGCGGCTGGACTGGCTGCGCTGCCGGCTGGCCGAGCTCGAGGCGGAGAAGAACCGCTTCCTGCGCCACCTGTCTCACGAGCTGAAAACGCCGCTGACCGCGCTGCGCGAGGGCGCCGAGCTGCTGAGCGACCAGGTCGGCGGGCCGCTCGCTCCGCCGCAGCGCCAGGTGGTGAACATCATGCGGGACAACAGCGTCAAGCTGCAGCGCCTGATTGAGGACCTGCTCGACTACCAGCGCGCGCTGCACGCGGCGGCCTCGCTCGAGCCGCGTCCGGTCGCGCTCGACGCCCTGGTGCGCGAGGTAGCCAGCTCCCACGAGCTAGCGATGCGCGCCAAGGCGCAGGCGCTGGCGCTCGACCTCGACAAGGTCACCGTGCAGGCCGACCCGGAGAAGCTGCGCTCGATCCTCGACAATCTGCTCGGCAATGCGGTCAAGTTCACCCCCGGCGGCGGCACCATCTCGGTGGCGGCGCGCGTGGTCGGCGGGCAGGCGGTGATCGACGTGGTCGATTCCGGCCCCGGCGTGCCGGCCGAGGAGCGCGACGCCATCTTCAACTCGTTCTTCCGCGGCCGCGCCAAGGCGAGCGGGCGCATCGAGGGCAGCGGGCTCGGCCTCGCCATCGCGCGCGAGTTCGCCGAGGCGCACGGCGGGCGGATCAGCGTGCTGGCGGAGTCCCGCGGCGCCCACTTTCGCGTCACGCTGCCGAGCAAGGCGGCGCGCAGCTTCCCGGCGGCGGCATGAGGCTGCGGGCGCTCTTCGCCGCCGCTCTTGCCACCGCGGCGCTTGCCGGCTGCGCGCAGCTGATGCCGGGCGCCGACGTGGATACGGTGGTCGCCGAGGCGCTGAACGCCGCGCGCGCCCCTGCCGCCGAGCAGAAGGCCGCGCTCGCCCGCGCGCAGGACGCGTTCACTTCCAGCACCGGCGACCTCAACCGGCTGCGCCTCGCCACGCTGCTGGTCGCGCTGCCGGCGCCGCTGCGCGACGATGCGCGCGCCATCGAGCTGCTCGAGCCGCTCGCCGACGCCGCCTCGCCCGGCACCGGGCGCTTCGCCGCGCTGCTTACCGCGCAGGCGGCGGAACGCCAGCGCCTGGTGCGCGAAAACGCGCGCGAGGCCGAGCGCCAGGCGAAGGAGCGCGGCGCGCGCGAAGCCGAGCGCCTGGCGCTCGACAAGGAGCGCGACAAGCGGGAGGAAGCGCTGCGCCAGCAGCTCGAGGCGCTGCGCGCGATCGAGCGGGGGATCCTGGAGCGCGAGGAGAAGCTGCGCAGGAGGCAGAAGTAGGCCATGGCCAAAGAACAGTCGCGCATCCTGCTGATCGACGACGACAAGGACCTGCTGCAGCTGATCGCGATGCGGCTGACGGCGGCGGGCTACGCGGTGACCGCGGTCGAGTCGGGCGAGCAGGCGCTCGCCAGCCTGGCGGTGGCGCGCCCGCAGGTGGTGGTCACCGACCTGCGCATGCAAGGCATGGA
>DASUZH010000139.1:0-2712 GCA_036376975.1 Burkholderiales bacterium
TACTGGTAGTAGTGCTGCAGGCGGTTCGGGTTCTCGCCGTAGCGGCCGTCCTTCGGCCGCCGCGAGGGCTGCACGTAAGCCGCCTTCCATGGCTCGGGGCCGATCGCGCGCAGGAAAGTGGCGGTGTGGAAGGTGCCGGCGCCGACTTCCATGTCGTAGGGCTGCAGCAGCACGCAGCCCTGGCGGTCCCAGAACGCGTTCAGCCTGAGGATCAGCTGCTGGAAGGTCTGCATGAAAGCCCGGAATTCTACCGGCGCTGCCTGCGCCACGCGACGAGCGCGGCGCCCGCGAGCAGCGCGAGCGAGGCGACGATCACCGGCCAGTCGCCGAGGCGCATGTACGGCGTGGTGCCGAGGTAGCCGAGCACGTCGACCTCGAGCCGTCCGGTGGCGTACTGGGGCAGGTGCGCGAGCACCGTGCCGTCGCGGCCGATGGCGGCGGTGACGCCGGTGTTGGTCGCGGTGAGGTGCACGCGGCCGGTCTCGATCGCGCGCAGGCGGGCGATCTGCAGGTGCTGCGCGGGGGCGAGCGAATCGCCGAACCAGGCCACGTTGGAGACGTTGACCAGCAGCGTGGCGTCGGCCGCGCCGGCCGCGATCGCGTCGCCGAAGGCGTCCTCGTAGCAGACGTTGACCGCGACGCGCTGGCCGGCGACGGCGAGCGGCGGCTGGTCGGTCGCGCCGCGGCCGAAGTTGCCGAGCGGGATCACCAGCAGGCGGTTGATCCAGCCGAACAGCGGCGGGATGAACTCGCCGAACGGCACCAGGTGGGTCTTGTGATAGAGCTGGCGCGGCGCGGTGCCGAGGCTGACCACGCTGTTGTACGGCTCGCCCTCGGCGCTGCGGAACGGCACGCCTACCAGCAGGTCGCCATTGTTGCGGCGCGCCGCCGCTTCGAGGCGCGCGAGATAGGCCGGGTCAAGCTGATGGTAGAAGCGCGGCAGCGCGGTTTCCGGAAGGATGATCAGGCGCGCGCCGGTCTGCTCGGCGAGGCTGGCGTAGGTCTCGAGCGTCAGCGCATAGCGGTCGGGCCGGAACTTGAGCTCCTGGCTGATGTTTCCCTGCAGCAGCGCGACGCGCACCGGCTCGCCCGCCGGCGCGGTCCAGTCGACCCCGCGCAGCGCCTGGCCGAGCGCGACCACCGCGATGAACGCAATGATCGGATACGCCATGACCCGGCGCGGTCCCTTCGCGACGAACCACAACATGCCTGCCAGCGACACCACCAGGAAGGAGATGCCGAACACGCCGAGGAGCGGCGCGTACCCCTGCAGCGGCCAGCCGGTCGAGGCGTAGCCCGCCGAGAGCCACGGAAAGCCGGTCAATACCCAGCTGCGCAGCCATTCGCCGAGCACCCAGGCCGCCGGAACCAGCAGCAATGCGCGCAGCGCCGGGCTCGCCGGGATGCGCGCCTGCAGCCATCCCGCCGCGCCGGTGAAGGCGGCCAGCAGCACGCAGAAGAGGAAGGTGGCGAGGGCGGCGAGCGGCGGCGCCATGCCGCCGAATTGCGACAGGCTGATGTAGACCCAGGACACGCCGGCGAGGAACAGGCCCATGCCGAAAAGGAAGCAGAGCCAGAACGCGCGCCGCGGCGTGGCGTGCGCGAGGAGGTGGATCAGCCAGGCGAAGCTGAGCAGCAGGACGGGGAAGAACCCGACCGGCGCGAAGGCGAGCACTGCTGCTGCGCCTGCGGCGAACGGGGAAACAAACCCCATCTATTTAGGCTTGTCGACGATCAGCGTGTAGACGCGGCGGCTGTCGGCGCGCAGCACCTGCATGCGCAGGCCGTCGATGATGTGCACCTCGCCGCGCCGCGGCAGCCGGCCGAGGTGCTTGATCAGCAGGCCGCCGATGGTGTCGCTCGCCTCGTCCTCGAAGCGGCTGCCGAAATGCGTGTTGAAGTCGCTGATCTGGGTCAGCGCCTTCACCCGCCAGCGGCCGCCGGCCTCCGGCAGGATGTTGTCGGAAGCCTCGTCGAAGTCGTACTCGTCCTCGATGTCGCCGACGATCTGCTCGAGCACGTCCTCGATGGTCACCAGGCCGGCGACGCCGCCGTACTCGTCGACCACGATCGCCATGTGGTTGCGGCTGGCGCGGAACTCGCGCAGCAGGACGTTCAGGCGCTTCGCCTCCGGCACGAACACCGCCGGCCGCAGCATCTCGCGCACGTTGAACTCCTCCTCGCCGGCGTAGTGGCGCAGCAGGTCCTTGGCGAGCAGGATGCCGATCACGTCGTCCTTGTTCTGGTCGATCACCGGGAAGCGCGAGTGCGCGGTGGCCATCACCTGCGGGATGAAGCTCTCGACCGGCTCGTTGATGTCGATGAAGTCGACCTGGGCGCGCGGGATCATGATGTCGCGCACCTGCATCTCGGAGACCGTCAGCGCGCCCTCGATGATCGACATCGCGTCGGCGTCGAGCAGGTTGCGCGAATACGCCGAGCGCAGCAGCTGCGCCAGCTGCTCGCGGTCGCCCGGCTCGCGCAGGATGAGCGCCGACAGGCGCTCGAGCAGGCTGGGCCGGGTGGGATCGTTCATCGGGGAGGAGCGGATTTTACCGCGTAGGGGTCGGGAAAGCCGAGGCGGCGCAGCACGCGCACCTCGCGCGCTTCCATGCGTCGCGCATCCCTTTTCTTTTCATGATCGTAGCCGCGCAAGTGGAGAATCCCGTGAACTACAAGGTGCGCGTAGTGCGCTGCGATGCTCTTGCCCTG
>DASUZH010000140.1:0-2213 GCA_036376975.1 Burkholderiales bacterium
GGCTTCACGAAAGATCTGGAGACTCTCTACCGCCAGATGTGGCGGCAGTACTGCGCTCAGCGCCCGTAGCCGGGGATCTTCGACTCGTCCACCGCGTCGATCTGCTCCTTGTCGAGGAACATCTCGGCGTAGCGCCGGTAGACCTTGCGCCTGACGAAGATGTCGAACAGGTCCGGGTCGACGTGGCCGTTCAGCTTCATGCGGCCGAGGATTTCGAGCGACTCGGACAGCGTCTTGCCCTTCTTGTAGGGCCGGTCCTTGGCGGTGAGCGCCTCGAAGATGTCGGCGATGCCCATGCAGCGCGCCTGCACCGACATCTCCTCGCGCTTCAGGCCCTTCGGGTAGCCCTTGCCGTCCATCCGCTCGTGGTGGCCGCCGGCGTACTCGGGCACCTTGGTGAGGTGCTTCGGCCACGGCAGCGCCTCGAGCATCTTGATGGTGGCCACTATGTGGTGGTTGATGATCTTGCGCTCGTCGTCGGTCAGCGTGCCGGCGCGCACCGTCAGGTTCTTCACCTCGTCGGCGGTGAGGAAGTCGGCCTCGTGCCCGGCGCCGTCGCGCCAGCGGTAGGCGGCGATGCGCTTCACCCGCGCCACGTCCTCGTCGCTCATGCGCTCGCTGCCGATGTTGGTGGTGTGCAGGAAGCGGCGGTCGTCGTCGAGCGCGCGCAGCTTCTCGCGCAGCCGGCGGTCCTGCTCGGAAGCTTCCATTGGTTTTTTTTCTTGAATGAAATTGAGCTTCTTCTGCAGCGCATCGATTTCCGCGTCGCGCTTGAGCACCTCGAAGCGGGTGTCGATCAGGTGCACGCGGTCGAAGATGGTCTCCAGCTTGGTGGCCTTGTCGACCACGTGCACCGGGGTGGTGACCTTGCCGCAGTCGTGCAGCAGGCCGGCGATCTTCAGCTCGTAGCGGTCCTTCTCGCTCATGGTGAAGTCGCGCAGCGGGCCTTCGCGGGTGTCGTTCACCGCCTCGGCCAGCAGCATGGTGAGCACCGGCACGCGCTGGCAGTGGCCGCCGGTGTAGGGCGACTTCTCGTCGATCGCCGAGTTCATCAGGTTGATGAACGACTCGAACAGCTGCTCGAGCTGCATGATCAGCATGCGGTTGGTGAGCGCCACCGCCGCCTGCGAGGCGAGCGACTCGGCGAGGCGCTGGTCGGAGGCCGAGAACGCCACCACCTCCCCGCTCTTCGGGTCGTGCGCGTTGATCAGCTGCAGCACGCCGATCACCTCGTGGTCGTGGTTGCGCATCGGCACGGTGAGGAACGAGGTCGAGCGGTAGCCGGTCTTGGCGTCGAAGGCGCGCGTGCCGGAGAAGTCGAAGCCGTCGGCGGCGTAGGCGTCGGGGATGCTGACCGTCTTGCCGGTGAGCGCGGCGTGCGCCGCCACCATGCTGTGGTTCGGCTTGCCGTCCTTGTAGAGCTGGATCGGGTAGAACGGCACCGGGTTGCCGGTGGTGCCGCCGAGGTAGTACTTGAGCGAGCTGGTGCGCACGATCTCGAAGCGCAGCGCCTGGTCCTCGGTGACGCGGTACAGCGTGCCGCCGTCGGCGCGCGTGATGGTCTTGGCGGCGGCGAGGATCGACTCCAGCAGGCGGTTGATGTCGCGCTCGGCGGACAGCGAGGCGCCGATGGCGTTGAGGTGCTCGAGGCGCTGGCCCAGGTCCTCGGCCGCGGTGGCGGCCGCGCCTGCGAAGCGAAGGCGCGTGGAGTCGAGAGCCTGGGTCATGTCCTATTTAATGCAGACCGAGCGCACTTCCTTGATATGCGTGACGCCGGTCAGGCACTTCTCCATGCCGTCCTGCTTCAGCGTGCGCATGCCGTCCTCCAGGCACTGCGCCAGCATGTCGGCGACGCGCGCGTGCTCCTGGATCAGCTTCTTCAGCTTGTCGGTGGCGATCAGCAGCTCGTGCAGGCCGCAGCGGCCCTTCATGCCGGTGTTGCCGCACTTGTCGCAGCCCACCGGCTTGTAGAACACCAGCTGGCCCTTGTCGTTGCCGTACTGCTTGACCCAGTCCTTGTACACCGCCTCCATCGACCCCTTGGGGTCGGCCTTGAAGCGCGCGGTGTTCATCAGCTCCTCGCAGTACTCGCGCAGGAACGAGGTCAGCTCGGCGGCGTCGGGCGTATAGGCCTGCTTGCAGCTGCACATGCGCCGCGCCAGGCGCTGCGCCAGGATGCCGAGCAGCGCGTCGGAGAAGTTGAACGGGTCCAT
>DASUZH010000141.1:0-2753 GCA_036376975.1 Burkholderiales bacterium
CCGAGCTTCTTCTGCAGCGCCTGGTAGTCCGGCACGGTGAATTCCCCGGGCATGAACGCGCCGGGCGCGACGGGCAGCTTCGCGTCGTAGAAATGCATGTGCGTGTCGCACGTGCCCTTGGGCGCCTTCATTTCTTCCCGCCCTTCCTGGCTTTCTTCACGGGCGCCGCCGGATTGGGCACTTCCTCGACCGCACAGAACACCCCGCCCTGGTACATCTCGGCGATCGGGTTGCCGCCGGGCTTCTCGTTTCTCAGCACCTCCTCGGCCCAGGTCTCCGCGTCGTCCTGCGGCTGGTAGCCGAGGCGATAGGCGTTGGAGTTGTCGTACCAGGCGCGCTTGTTGCGCGAGATGCCGTACACGATCTCGAACTGGATGCCGGGCTTGTCGATGCCGAGCGAGACCAGCTGCGCGATGTCGCGCGGGCTGATCCAGATCGACAGGCGGCGCTTGTCGATCGGCTTCGGGTTCACGTTGCCGATGCGGATCATGAACATCTCCATGCCGTACTTGTCGACGTACAGCCGGCCGAGCGCCTCGCCGAACACCTTCGACACGCCGTAGCGGCCGTCGGGCCGCGGATAGACGTTGTGGTCGATGGTCTGGTCGCGGCGGTAGAAGCCGACCGCGTGGTTGCTGGTAGGGAACACGATGCGCTTCACGCCGTTCTTCCGCGCCGCCTCGAAAACGTTGTAGCAGCCGATGATGTTCGCCTGCAGGATGCCCTCCCAAGGACCCTCGACCGAGTAGCCGCCGAGGTGCACGACGGCGTCGACGCCTTTGGTGATCTTCATCGCGTCGGCCATCTTCGAGATGTCGGCCCTGATGAAGTTCTTGGCCTTTAACGGCCTCTTATCGGAGAGACGCAGCTTGTACTTGCCGGCGAGCTCGCGAGCGAGGTGCGTACCCACATCCCCCGTCGCGCCGGTGATCAATACCGTCTTCATGGCTTCCTCTTCCAATGCTCTGCGTTGACCGCCCCCTTCGGGGCCCTTCCCTTCACGATCTCCGCGGCCTGCGCCGCGGTTTCCATCGACTGGTGCTCGATCGCCGGCAGCGTGAGGCCGGCGGTGTGCGGCGTGGCGACGACGTCCTTGCGCGCCGCCAGGCGTGGCGTCGGCATCTGGTCGGGCGCGCGGCCGACGTCCATCGCGAAGCCCGCCAGGCGGCCGGAATCGAGCGCCGCCTCGACCGCCGCCTCGTCCAGCAGGTTGCCGCGCGATACGTTGATTAGGTATGCGCCCTTCTTCATCTTCGACAGCGCTTCCCTGCCGATCAGGTTCTCGGTCTCGCTGGTCGCGACGGCGAGCGGCACGACGTAGTCGGATTGCCTCAGCAGCTCGTCGAACGAGACCTGCTCGATGCCTTTCTGGTAGGGATCGTTGACCAGGACGGTCATGCCCAGCGCCTTGCACACCCGCACCACTTCGCGGCCGATGGCGCCGTAGCCGATGACGCCGATCGTGGCGCCCTTCAGCTCCTTGCCCATGTACGCCTGCGGCACCTTCCCGCCGTGGTACGAAGTGGCGTGGCGCGTTACGCCGCGCGACAGGTCGACGAGGAAGCCGAGCACCAGCTCGGTGACCGAAGTGACGAAGCCCGCGCTCGCCTGCGTCACCAGCACGCCCGCCTTGCTCGCCGCCGGCACGTCGACGTTGCGGATGTCGATCGCGCAGCGCAGGAAGGCGCGCAGCTTCGGCAGCCGCTCGAACACCGCCGCCGGGCCGGGGGACTGGCGGTAGGAAACGATCAGGTCGCAGTCCTTCGCCGCCGCGATCAGCTCCTCGCCCTCCAGGGAATGGTCCTTCCTGTTGAGAAGCACTTCTCCGGACGCACGCAGCGCGGCCAGCGCCCGCTCGCCGTAATAGTTGGCGAGCGCCTCCGGCGAGTGGGTCAGCAGGATCTTCAACCGGCTTTGCGCTGCTCGGCAGCGAGCCCCTGGTAGCGTTCGAGCGACCCGGTCAGGTGCGCGCGCATCGCCTCGCGCGCCGCGCCCGGCTTGCGGTCGCGGATCGCCTCGAAGATGCGCCGGTGCTCTTCCTGCAGCATGGCGAAGTACTTCATGCGCCCGCCCATGCGCTCGGGCAGCCCGCTCACCGTGTGGCGCGGGATCAGGTAGCCGCCGATGAACTGCAGGAACTTCACGAACTGGAAGTTGCCGGTCGACTCGGCGATCGACAGGTGGAAGCCGAGGTCCTCCTCGACCGCGGACAGGCCCGCCTCGGTGGCCTCGCGGATCGCGTCGAGCGCCGCGCCGATGCCCTTTATTTGTGCACGCGAGGCGCGCTCTGCGGCGAGGCCGGCCGACTCGACCTCGACGCCCAGGCGCAGCTCCATGATGCCGAGGATGTCGTCGAGCGAGCGCAGCGTGTCGGGGTCGATGCGGAACGGCGCGCGCTGCACGTCCTCCGAGACGAAGGCGCCGACCCCCTGGCGGGTGACCACCAGCCCTTCGGCGCGCAGCGCCGCCACCGCCTCGCGCACCACGGTGCGGCTCACCTTCGCGGCGCGCGTCAGCTCCTGCTCGGTGGGCAATCGCGCGCCGGGCGCGAGCCGTCCGTGCTTGATCTGCGCGGCGAGCTGCTCGGTCAGCTCGCGCGTCAGCTTGCGCGACGGGGACAGGGGCCGGATGCGCACCATTTCTTGTGGGCCTCGGTCTTGCGGTCTTTACGACAGCAGTTGTATGATGACTGAGAATCTTATCAGAGGAGGATTCATGTTCCGTCGTCATTTCATCGCCGCCTCCGCGGCGAC
>DASUZH010000142.1:0-4462 GCA_036376975.1 Burkholderiales bacterium
TGCTGCACGACCTGCACGAGCACGGAGCAAAGGTAGGCGTCTCGGTGCTGTGCCCGGCGTACGTGCCGACGGGAATCGCCGATTCCGAAAGGAACCGCCCTGCGGGCCTTTCACAGGGTCCGTTATCGGAGAGAACCCAAGCCAGAGCGGCCAACCTGAAGAAAGCCGTGGCGTCGGGACGGCTGAGCGCGGACGACGTCGCGAAAGCAGTGGTCGCTGCGGTGAAGGAGGACCGCTTCTACATCCTCACCCACCCGCGCATCAAGGGCGCTATCCAGGCGCGCCTGGAGGACATCCTGAACGAGCGAGCGCCGCGCGATCCGATGCGCTTGGGCTAGTCATCGGAGCATTCGAACCGCGTTGGCGATGAGGTAGGCGCCCAGCAGCAGCAGCGCGATGAAGAATACCGTGCGAAATCGCTGCTCGGTGAGGCCCTTTCGGATCCATCGCCCTCCGAGCATCCCTGCGATCGCCGGCAGCACGGCGGCGCTGGACAGGATGGCGTGATCGGCAGTGAGGAAGTTCGCCCGCTGCAGCGCGGCCGCCAGTGCAAGCGTCGAAGCCGCGAACAGGATTCCCATCGCCTGAATCAGCACATCCCGCGGCAGGCCGATGGATTGAAGGAACATGACGCCCGGCACGACGGAGGATCCGGTCATTCCGGTCAGCACTCCGTTCGCCGACCCGATCAGGGAGCCGGCCCATCCTTCGTGCCGGGGCGGCACCGTCAGCCTCATTCCGCCCAAGCTCACCGAGGAATAGATGACGAGCTGCGCTCCAAGCAGGGCGGTGAGCAGCGAAGGATTGAAGCGCGTCAGGGCGGCCACGCCGATCCAGACCGTCACCGTGGCCGCCAGGAGGAACGGCCAGAGCCTGTGCAGGATGGCCTTCGCGTTCCCGCCGACCACCGCCTGCCAGAGGTTGGTGACGAAGGAAGGCACGAGCAGTAGCGCCATCGCGGTCTGCAGGTCGAGCGCCACGGTCAGCAGCCCCAGGCTCACCGTCGGCAGGCCGAGGCCGATCACGCCCTTTACGCCGCCTGCGACGAGGAACGCGACGCCCACCAGGATCACAGCGGTCAGATCGAACATCTGGACGCCGATTGTGCGCGCGGTGTAGGCTGTCACATTTCATGCGGAGCTGAAATATGAATGACCCCGACGTCGTCGCCCGCGTCGCCGGCCTGCTGGCCGATCCGGCACGCGCGCAGATGCTGCTGACCCTGCTCGACGGCAGCATGCGGCCGGCCGGCGAGCTGGCCTTCGCGGCCAACATCTCGGCGCAATCGGCGAGCGCGCACCTCGCCAAGCTCTGCGAGGGCGGGCTCCTCGTCCTGCAACCGCAGGGGCGGCATCGCTACTTCCGCATCTCCAGCCCCGAGGCGGCGAGCGCGGTCGAGAGCTTTACCTCGCTCAGCATGGCGCTGCCGCCGCGCAGGCCGCGCGGCCCGGCGCTTCCCAGGTCGACGCCGGTGCAGTTCCTGCATGCGCGCACCTGCTACGACCATCTGGCCGGGGAGGTGGCGGTTCAGACCTGCGCGGCGATGCTCAAGGCGCGCTGGCTGAGATCGGAGGGCCGGGACTTCGAGCTGACCCGGCTGGGACACGAGCGGCTCGCCGCGCTCGAGGTCGACCTCTCGGCCGCGCAAACCTCGCGGCGCAGCTTTGCGCGCACCTGCGTGGACCTGACGCAGCGGCGGCCGCACATCGGCGGAGCGCTTGGGGCGGCGCTGCTGGACATGTATCTCGCGCGCGGCTGGATCCTGCGCATGCGCGGCTCGCGCGCCGTCAGCATCACGCCCAAGGGCAGCCAGGCGTTCGCCAGGATTTGCGTTTAAGCGAGGCCGGGGAACAGCTCCTTCAGCCCCTCGGCCATGGTCTGGATGGCGAGCGCGGCGAGCAGCAGGCCGAGCAGGCGGGTGGCGATGTTGAGGCCGGTGGTGCCCAGCCTGTTGCCGATCGCGTTCGCCGCGCGCAGCACCACCCAGGTGAGCAGGCTGACGAGGAAGATCACGCCGAGGATCACCGCGAGATGAGCTGCGCCGCTGCCCGCCTGCGCGGCGATGATGGTGGTGATGATCGCGCCCGGTCCGGCGAGCAGCGGCACCGCGAGCGGCACCACGCCCTTCAGCTCGCCGCTCTCCAGCTCGGCCGCCTCCGCCTCCGACTGCCGCACGCCGCCGACCTGCGCGTTCAGCATGGAGAGCGCCATCAGCAGCAGCACCAGGCCGCCGCCGACGCGGAACGCGGCAAGGCTCGCGCCGATCGCGGTGAGGATCGTCTCGCCGAGCAGCGCCGAGGCGGCGAGCACCGCGAACACCGTGACCGCCACCACGCGCACCAGCACCACGCGCGCGCGCACGCCGTGCGAGGCGGTGACGGTGAGGAAGATGGGGACGGCGAGGAACGGGTCGAGGACCGCGGTGAGCGCGACCAGGTAGCGCACGTACTCCTGAAGACTGCTCACGCCGGCTTGTTCACTTCTTGCCGAAGGCAGCCGCTTGCGCCGCTTTGCGGTCTTCGTTCACTTTCCTGAACGCCGGCCGCTCGCCGAGCGTCTTGATATAGGGCTTCACCTGCGGGACGTCCTCGAGCGCGTCCTTGCCGTAGATCAGCTTGGTGGTGACGCTGATCAGGGGCAGGTGCACGAACGCCGCGCAGTCCGCGAGCGTGAGCTCCCTGCCGGCGACGTAGGGGTTGAACTGCGCCAGCGCCTTGAAGCCGCGGATGCCCTTCGCCAGCGTCTTCTGCACCGAGGCCTTGGTCTCGTCCGACACGCTGCCGCCGAACAGCACCGGATAGAGCCGCCGCGTGACGAGCTCCATGTGCAGCTCCGTGAACGTGACCAGCTCGCGCACCTTGGCGCGCTCGAACGGGTCCTTCGGCAGCAGCGGCTTCTGCGGATAGGCCTCTTCGAGGTACTCGAGGATCACCTCCGACTCGGCGAGGCGCCGCCCGTCGGCCAGCTCGAGGAACGGCACCTTGCCCATCGGCGAGCGCGCGAGGAACTCGTCCTTCTGCGACGGCGGGTTGGCGTGGTCGTCGACATGCTCGATGCCCTTCTCGAGCAGCGCGATGCGCACCTTGTTGTGGTAATTGCTGAGGTGGAACCCGCAGAGCCTGAGCATCTCTCCTCCCTGGCTACTTCTTGGTCGCCGCCGCCTGGCGCTTGCGCCATTCCCAGGGCGGCTCCGGCTTCTCGCCGCCCCACAGGCCGATGCCGCGCAGCCGGGCGTTGGTCTCCATCTCGGGCAGCCCCGAGGTCGGGAGGTTGGAGCCCGCCCTCACCCATGCCATGCCGCGGCGTACCTGCTCGGTGTTGGCGTCGACTTCGCCGCACCTGACCTTGCCGAGCAGGCGATTGTTGCTGTCCTTCTCGGTGGCCTCCACCACGGCCGTCTTGCGCAGGCAGATCTCGGCCAGCGACTTGCGCGCTTCCGCGCCGAAGGCCTGCTTGCGCTCCGGCGCGTCGATCCCGGCCAGCCTCACCCGGTGCCGCTTCGCGTCCTTGTCGACTAGCGTCAGCGAATCGCCGTCCGCCACCGCGACGACCTTGCCCTCGATCGCCTCTGCGGATGCCGCGCTCGCGGCCGCCAGGAACGGGAACAGCAGGAGGAGCCGGCGCATGCCCCAGCGCCGCGTCAGATGCGCCTGACCTTGGCCAGCGCCTCGGCGACCGTGGTCTGCTCGCCGATCTCCAGCTTGGCGATCTGGTTGCGGTGCACCTCGTCGGGGCCGTCGGCGAAGCGCAGCGTGCGCGCGTGCGCGTAGGCGCGCGCCAGGCCGAAGTCCTCCGACACGCCGCCGCCGCCGTGCACCTGCATCGCCCAGTCGATCACCTGGCAGGCCATGGTCGGCGCCAGCACCTTGATCATGGCGATCTCCTTCTTCGCCATCTTGTTGCCCACCGTGTCCATCTTCCACGCCGCGTTGAGCACCATGAAGCGCGCGCTGTCGATCATGATGCGCGCTTCCGCGATGCGCTCGCGCGTCACGCCCTGGTCGGCAACCGGCCGGCCGAAGGCGACCCGCTGCGTGGCGCGCTTGCACATCTTCTCCAGCGCGCGCTCGGCCTGGCCGATCAGGCGCATGCAATGGTGGATGCGGCCCGGCTCGAGGCGGCCCTGCGCGATCTCGAAGCCGCGGCCCTCTCCAAGGAGAATGTTGGACGCGGGAACGCGCACGTTCCTCAACTCGATCTCCATGTGCCCGTGCGGCGCATCGTCGTAGCCGAACACCGGTAGGAAACGCTTGATGTTGATCCCCGGGGTACCCGCCGGTACCAACACCATCGACTGCTGGCTGTGGCGCGAGGTGTTGTCCGGGTCGGTCTTGCCCATCACGATGTAGATCCTGCAGCGCGGATCCCCGGCTCCACTCGACCACCACTTGGTGCCGTTGATCACGTACTCGTTCTTCTCGCGCGCTATCCGGGTTTGTATGTTGGTTGCATCCGAGGAAGC
>DASUZH010000143.1:0-2102 GCA_036376975.1 Burkholderiales bacterium
CGGCGTCGCGCCGCTGGTGCGCGTGCCCGCTACCGAGTATCACTTCGTCGCGCGCGCGCTCGACTGCGGCGCGTTCGGCGTGATGGTGCCGCTGGTCGATACGCGCGAGCAGGCCGAGCGCATCGTGTCCTTCACCCGCTATCCGCCCAAGGGGCGCCGCGGCGCCGCGTTCGGCTTCGCCCATGACGGCTATCAGGGCGGCGACGTGGCCGAGAAGATGCGCGCGATCCACGAGCGCACGCTGGTGATCTGCATGATCGAGACGCGCGCCGGGCTGGAGAACGTGGATGCCATCGCCGCGGTCGACGGGGTGGATGTGCTCTGGCTCGGGCACTTCGACCTCACCAACTTCCTCGGCATCCCCGGGCAGTTCTCGCACCCGCAATACCGCGACGCGGTGAAGCGCATCGCCGCGGCAGCGAAGAAGCACGGCAAGGCCGCGGGCTACATGGCGGCGGATGAGGCGCTCGGCCGCGAGTACCTCGGCCACGGCTACCGCATGATCGCCACCGGCACCGACCAGGGCCTGCTGCAGAGCGCGACGGCGCGCCTGATCTCGTCATGGAAAAGTCCTTCCGCGTAGGGATCACCAGCGACATCCTCGACTCGCGCGGCGAGCCGGCGTTCGGCCGCGCGCCGCTGCAGGTCCTCGACAAGGTGCAGTGGGAATGGCTGCCGCGCGGGCTGAAGGAAATCACCGCGGAGCACGCCGCGGCATACGATGCCCTGTACATCAACTCTCCGCGCGTGCCGGCGGCCGCGGTGGCGCGCGCTGACCTCCGTCTGAAGCTGGTCTCCCGGCACGGCGTCGGCTACGACAGCGTCGACGTGGAGGCGATGACGCGCGCCGGAGTGCTGGTCGCCAACACGCCGAACGCGGTGCCGCGCCCGGTGGCGACCATCGCGCTCACCTTCGTGCTTGCGCTCGCCCACCGCCTGATGGCCAAGGACCGCATCACGCGCGAAGGCAACTGGCCGGCGCGGCTCGACCTGATGGGCAGCGGCCTCACCGGGCGCACCCTCGGCGTGATCGGCGCCGGCAGGATAGGAAAGGAGCTGCTTCGACTCGCCCGGGTATTCGATCTGAAGCTGCTTGCCGCCGACCCTTATGCCGAGACCCTCGAGCTGCAGTACATCGGCGCCCGCCACGTGCCGCTCGACCGGCTCATGGCCGAGTCCGATTTCGTGGTCGTCGCCTGCCTGCTGAACGAGGAGACGCGCGGGCTGGTCGGCGCGCGCGAGCTCGCCCTGATGAAGCCCACCGCCTACTTCGTCAACGTGGCGCGCGGCCCGATCGTCGACGAAGCGGCGCTCTATCAGGCGCTTGCCGCGCGACGCATCGCCGGCGCCGGCCTCGACGTGTTCGAGCAGGAGCCCACCCCCGCCGACAACCCGATCCTCCAGCTCGACAACGTGATCGTCGCCCCGCACGCGCTGTGCTGGACCGACGAGCTGTTCGGCAACATCGCGCGCACCGCGCTCGCCGCCGTGCTGGCGGTCCACGCCGGGCGCCCACCCGAGTTCCTGGTCAATCGGCCTGCGCTTGCGCATCCCCGCGCCCAAGCGTGGCTGAAGGGAGTAAAGTAGCGCGGGGGACCCTTCTGAGGAGGAGGATAGATGGCCAGAATCACGCGGCGCAAGTTTCTGCAGTATTCCGGCGCGGGCATGGCGGGCATTCTCGCCAGCCACCGCGCCCCGGTGTTCGCGCAGGCAAACACCGTGCACATCGTGCGATGGAACGACTTCGTGCCGGCCGCCGACAAGGTGCTGCGCGAGGTGTTCGCGCCCGAAGTACAGAAAGCGCTCGGCATCAAGCTCAACGTCGAGACGATCAACGCCAATGACATCCCGGCGCGCGCCACGGCGTCGATCCAGTCGGGCAACGGCCCCGACATCTTCATGCTGCTCAACAACTACCCTCACCTGTACGCTTCGGCAGCCGTCGACGTGAGCAGCGTGGCGGAAGAAGTGGGCAAGGCGCAGGGCGGCATCTATGACGCTTCCGCGCAGCTGAACAAGGTCGGCGGCAAGTGGGTCTCGGTGCCCTGGTCGGTGGTGCCGGCGATGATCGCCTACCGCAAGTCCTGGTTCGAGGAGGCCGG
>DASUZH010000144.1:0-4903 GCA_036376975.1 Burkholderiales bacterium
AGGCGTTGTTGTTGCCTTGCTGCGTGCGCGCGAACTCGTCGCCGGCGGTCAGCATCGGCGTGCCCTGCGACAGCAGGAGCGTGGCGAGCATGTTCTTCATCTGCCGCTTGCGCAGGCCGTTGATCGCCGCGTCGTCGGTGGCGCCTTCAGCCCCATGGTTCCAGGAACGGTTGTGCGAGTGGCCGTCCTGGCCGCCCTCGCCGTTCGCCTCGTTGTGCTTCTCGTTGTAGCTGACCAGGTCGTTGAGGGTGAAGCCGTCGTGCGCGGTGATGAAGTTGACGCTGGCCCAGGGCTGGCGGCCGCGGCGCGCGAAGATGTCGGGCGAGCCGCACAGGCGCGGCGCC
This sequence comes from Burkholderiales bacterium, assembly GCA_036376975.1. Lineage (GTDB taxonomy): Bacteria > Pseudomonadota > Gammaproteobacteria > Burkholderiales > SG8-39 > SCGC-AG-212-J23. The sequence continues at coordinate 345 of DASUZH010000144.1, forward strand.
AGCTCGGCCGGCGTCGTCTCGCCGCGCCAGAAATCGCGCACCGTGTCGCGGTACTTGTCGTTCCACTCCGCCCAGCCCGGCGGGAAGCCGCCGACCTGGTAGCCGCCGGGACCGCAGTCCCATGGCTCGGCGATCAGCTTCACCGCGCCGAGCACCGGGTCCTGCATCACCGCCTTCATGAAGCCGTTGTGCGTGTCGAAGCCGCCCGGCTCGCGCGCCATGATGGTGCCGAGGTCGAAGCGGAAGCCGTCGACGTGCATCTCCTGCACCCAGTAGCGCAGGCTGTCGGTCACCATCTGGATCACGCGCGGGTGGCTGAGGTTGAGCGTGTTGCCGGTGCCGGTATCGTTGATGTAGTGCCGCTTGTTCTCTGCCAGGCGGTAGTACGAGGCGTTGTCGATGCCCTTGAAGGACAGCGTGGCGCCGAGCTCGTTGCCCTCGGCGGTGTGGTTGTAGACCACGTCGAGCACGACCTCGAGCCCGGCGTCGTGGAAGCGCGCCACCATTTCCTTGAACTCCTGCAGCGACTTCGCCGGGTCGGCGGCGTAGCGCGGGTCCGGCGCGAAGAAGCCAATGGAGTTGTAGCCCCAGTAATTCATTAATTTCTTTTCCAACAGGAAACTATCGTCAATGAAGGTGTGCACGGGCAGCAGCTCGACGGTGGTGATGCCGAGCGACTTGAGGTGGTCGATCACCGCCTTCGACGCCATGCCGCTGAAGGTGCCCCGCTCCCGCTCCGGCACGCCGGGATGCAGCTTGGTATAGCCGCGCACGTGCGTCTCATAGACGATGGCGCGGTCCCACGGCACCGGCCGCCAGACCTTCTCGCGCTTCCAGTCGAAGTTCGGGTCGACCACCACGCACTTCGGCATGAACGGCGCGCTGTCGCGCTCGTCGAAAGACAGGTCGGCCTGCGGGTCGCCCACCTTGTAGCCGAAAACGGCCGGGTCCCACTTCAGCTCGCCGACGTGCGCGCGCGCATAGGGATCGAGCACCAGCTTGTTGGGGTTGAACCGATGCCCGGCCTCCGGCGCGTACGGGCCGTGGACCCGGTAGCCGTAGAAGGTGCCCGGCATCAGGTCGGGCACGTAACCGTGCCAGATCTCGTCGCGGTATTCCGGCAGCTCGATGCGCTCTGTTTCTGTTTTTCCCTGTGTATCAAAAAGACACAGTTCGACCTTGGTGGCGTGGGCGGAGAAGAGCGAGAAGTTGACGCCCTTTCCGTCCCAGGTGGCGCCTTTGGGATAAGGCAGGCCTTCCCGCACGCGGGACAGCTTCAATTCGGGGGCATTCATGGCGCTTAGACCGACAAGTTAGAGGTTGGCTGCCGCTTCCCTGCCCTGCAAGGGATGGGCCGTTCGGTCCATGCGGCCCGGAATTTGCGGCGCGGGCGGCATGCTCGGACCCCTGCGCAGGCACTGGAACCAGTTCAAGAAGAGCCGGCCCGGCCGCCGCTTCCAGGACTTCTACGACCGCAAGCGAGGCTCGCGCGGCGGCGCGCTCTGGCGCGGCGGCGCAATGGTGCTCGGCGCCCTGCTTTGCCTGGCGGGGCTGTTCTTCATGGCGGTGCCGGGACCCGGCATCCCGATCTTCGCGCTGGGCGCGGTGCTGATCGCCCAGCAATCCCAGGCGACCGCGCGGCTGCTCGACCGCGCCGAGATGTCCCTGCGCCGCCTCGTCAGGAGCAGAGGACGAGGTTAGCGAACTCGATCAGCATCCCCGGCTTGAGGTAGGCCGCGAACGCCGCCGCGGTGATGAACGCCAGGACGCCAGCCCCGAGGGCCTTGAGCAGCAGCTTTTTTCCCCCGCTCACGCGGCGGCCGGCTGCGCGCGCCGCTCGGCCAGCGGCTTCTCGTTCACCGGCAGGTTGATGAGGGCGGCGAAGATGCCCAGTCCCATCGAGGCGTAGAACGCGCCGAAGTACGAGCCGGTAGTGTCGAACAGGTATCCCGCGAGCCAGACGCCGAGGAAGCCGCCGATCTGGTGGCCGAAGAACGCGATCGACATCAGCAGGGCGGCGTAGCGCATGCCGAAGATCTGGGCGACCAGGCCGTTGGTGAGCGGCACCGTGCCGAGCCACAGCAGGCCGATGCCGCAGGCGAATACATATAGCGTGAGCGGCGTCAGCGGCAGGAACACCAGGATCGCGATGAGAAACGCGCGGATGGTGTAGATCGACGACAGCAGGTACTTCTTGCTGAAGCGGCCGCCCAGCCAGCCGGCGCCGAAGGTGCCGATGACGTTGAACAGCCCGATCAGCGCGAGCGCGGTCATGCCGTGCTCGGCGCGCAGGCCGCTGTCGGTGACGTACGAGGGCAGGTGCACCGTCAGCATGCCGATGTGGAAACCGCAGACGAAGTAGCCCCAGACCAGCAGGTGGAAGCCCTTCTCGCCCAGCGCCTCGCGCAGCGCCTCGCCGAGGGACTGCTGCGCGGCGCCGGGGGCGGCTGCCGGCTTGCCTGCCAGCGCCAGGGACAGCGGCAGGATCAGCAGCGCCACGGCGGCGAGCGCGATCAGCGCGGCGTGCCAGCCGAATCGCGAGATCAGGAACTGGCTCACCGGCAGCAGCACGAACTGGCCGAAGGAGCCCGCCGCGGTGGCGAAGCCGAGCGCGGCGCTGCGCTTCGCCGGCGTCACGTTGCGCCCGATCACCGCCAGCACGATGCCGAACGAGGTGCAGCCGAGCGCCATGCCGATCAGGCCGCCGGCGACGAAGTGCATGCCGCCCGGCGTGGCGACGCTCGCCATCCCCACCAGCCCGAGCGCGTAGCAGACGGCGCCGACGGCGATCACCCGCGCGGGGCCGTAGCGGTCGGCGAAGCCGCCGGCGATGGCGCCGAGCCCGCCCCAGGCAAGCTGTTGCAGCGCGAGCGACAACGACAGCACTTCCCTGCCCCAGCCGTGCGCCTGGCTGATCGGCTGCATGTACAGGCCGAAGCCGGCGCGGATGCCGAACGAGATCAGCATGATCAGGCAGCCGCAGGCGATGATGACCGCGGGAGTGCGCCAGGATTTTTCCATCCGGGCAGTCTAGCTTATGCGCGCTCCGCGACTACCGGCAGATTTCGCATGCTTTGCATTCGTTCTGTGCATCTTCAAGGCAACTTTTCCACCTGCGGCAGGTTGCACGCGAGGATGCCTTTCCTCAGCACTTCGATCGCCTCCGGCCGCGGGAAGCTCTTGCGCCAGGCGAGCGCGACGCGGCGCACCGGCACCGGCTTGGCGAACGGCAGGATGCGGATCAGGTCGCTCGGCATCGGATTGCCGCTCACCGAGGTCGCCGGCAGCACGGTCACGCCGACGCCGCCGGCCACCATCTGGCGGATGGTCTCCAGCGAGCCGCCCTCCACCGTGCGCGACAGCGGGCTGCGGTCCTTCGAGCGGATGGTGTGGCAGATGTCGAGCACCTGGTCGCGGAAGCAGTGGCCTTCGCCGAGCAGCAGCAGGCTCTCCCTGGTCAGCTCGTCCGAGGTGACGCGCTTGCGGGTCTCCCACGCGTGGCCCTTCGGCACCGCCACCATGAAGGGCTCGTCGTACACCGCGCGCGTTTCGATCGCCGGCTCGTCGAACGGCAATGCGATCAGGATCACGTCGACCTCGCCGCTCTTGAGGGACTCCGACAGGCGGTGGGTGAAGTTCTCCTGGATCAGCAGCTGCATCGCCGGCGCGTTCTTGCGCAGGATCGGGATCAGCTTGGGCAGCAGGTAGGGCCCGATGGTGTAGATCGCCCCCAGGCGCAGGATGCCGGCGAGCGGATCCTTGCCCGCGGCGGCGATCTCGCGGATGCGCGACGCCTCCTCCAGCACGCGCTGCGCCTGCTCGACGATGCGCGTGCCGCCCTGCGTCACCGTCACCTCGCCCGGGCCGCGCTCGAACAGCGTCACGCCGAGCTCCTCCTCGAGCTTCTTCACCGCCACCGACAGCGTCGGCTGCGACACGAAGCAGGCCTCCGCCGCCCGGCCGAAGTGGCGCTCGCGCGCCACCGCGACGATGTAGCGGAGCTCGGTGAGGGTCATCTCTTCTTCGCGAGGAAGTACAGCGGGATGCCGGCCGCCATCACCACCAGCCCGGCCAGCACCAGGTTGCCGAACTTCGGCCCGTACGGCGAATTCATCACGTAGTCGTAGCTCGACCAGATCATGAAGCCGACCATGGCGAGGAACGCCAGCGGCACGACAGGGTAAAGAGGCGTGCGGAACAGAGGAGTTTCCTGATTTCTTCTTCGAAAAACAAACAATGTGACGCCGGTGAGGAAGAGGAAGGTCCAGAACACCGGCAGGCCGTACGCCACCATCGCCTCGAAGCCATCGCGCGTGGTCGAGCCGGCCCAGATGAGGACCAGCATGATCGCGAGCTGCACGATCAGCGCGTTCGCCGGCGTAGAGCCGGTCTCGCGCCAACTACCGAGGAAGCCGAACAGGCGGTAGTCGCGGCCGAGCGCCCAGTTGGTGCGCGCACCTGTAAAGATCGCAGCGTTCATTGTGGTGAGCGCGGAGACGCAGACCACGATCGCGATGAGCAGCGCCGCCTTGTCTCCAGCAATTACCCGGATCGTGTCC
>DASUZH010000145.1:0-2828 GCA_036376975.1 Burkholderiales bacterium
GCACGATCCTCCGCATCATCTCGGGGCTCGAGCAGGCCGACTCCGGCTCGGTGTGGCTCGACGGGAAGAGCGCGGACCGATTGCACGCGCGCTCGCGCAACGTCGGCTTCGTGTTCCAGCACTACGCGCTGTTCCGCCACATGACGATCTTCGAGAACGTCGCGTTCGGCCTTCGCGTCAACAAGAACAGGAAATTCTCCGAAGCCGAGATTCGCGCCAAGGTCTTCGACCTCTTGAAGCTGGTCCAGCTCGACTGGCTGGCCGACCGCTACCCGCACCAGCTCTCGGGCGGCCAGCGGCAGCGGATCGCGCTCGCGCGCTCCCTCGCGGTAGAGCCGAAGGTGCTGCTGCTCGACGAGCCGTTCGGCGCGCTCGACGCCAAGGTGCGCAAGGAGCTGCGCCGCTGGCTGCGCCGGCTGCACGACGAGGTGCGCGCGACCACCGTGTTCGTCACCCACGACCAGGAGGAGGCGATGGAGGTCGCCGACCGGGTGGTGGTGATGAACCGCGGCCGCATCGAGCAGGTCGGCACGCCCGACGAGGTGTACCAGAGCCCGGCCACCCCCTTCGTCTACGAGTTCCTCGGCGACGTCAACCTGTTCCACGGCCGGCAGTACGCGCGGCCGCACGAAGTGGAGATCCACCGGGACATCCTGGAAGGCTCGATACCGGCGCAGGTCGAGCACGTCGCGCCGCGCGGCCCGGTGGTGCGCGTCGAGCTGCGCGCCGCCAACGGCACGGTGGAGGTGGACCTGACGCGGGAACGCCAGCGCGACCTCAAGCTGGCCGCCGGGCAGAACGTCTATATCCGGCCGACGGTGCTGCGGGTCTTCGAGAAAGCCAGCCAGAGCGCGTAGAGGCCGAGCGCGACGAAGCACACCAGCGACCAGCCGGCGATCGACAGGCCGAGGAAGGTCCAGTCGATCGCGGCGCACTCGCCGCTGCCGTAGAACAGCTTCTCCAGCGTGCGCGAGAGCGGGAAGTTCTCCAGCATGAAGAACAGGTCCGGGCCGCATTGCGGCACCTTGTCGGGCGGCAGGCTCTGCAGCCACACCTGGCGGCTCGCCGTGGCAGCGCCGCCGGCCGCTGCCAGAAACGCCAATCCTCCATAGAGCGGGAACCATCGGCCGTGGAGGGCGCCGGCTGCAAAGAAGATCAGCATTGCGTAAAAGAACCCGCGCTGGATCAGGCACAGCGGGCAGGGCTGCAGGCCCTCGACGTATTGCAGGTAGTAGGCGAACGCGAGCAGCAGCGCGCAATCCACCGCGCCCATCGCGAAGCCCGTTCGGCCCATCACTAACGAGGCGATCTTCATCTTCATCTAGTTCGTTCGGCTTGCTCCGGGCGGATGGTGGCACGCCTAGATCAGGGCAACAACCCGCTCCCGACAATCGGCCGCATGAGACGACATGCGGCAACCACGCTTTTATTCCTCGGCGTTTCGCTCCTGCAAGCGGCATGCACGCCCATCGACACGCACGAGCCGGTCGCGGACTGGCCGATCCTGACGGTGCACGAGCACTATGTCCCGCACCACGTGATGCGCGACCGCTGCGCGAAGTACACCGCGTTCGGCAGCTCGCCCGAGGCCTGCGCCGAGTTCAACCTGGTCGAGCGCCGCTGCGACCTCTGGTTCAGCGCCGACTTCCCGCCGATGAAGGCGGTGATCGAGCACGAGCGGCTGCACTGCGAGGGCTACGACCACGTCGGCTCGACCAACATGCGCGACTTCCTGGCGGTCTACCTCGCCGGTCAGCGCGAGCTCATGGCGCAGCGGCAGCGGGAGTCACGCGTCCGCTAGCCTCGCCGAAGCCGATCGCCGCGGCGCCGTCGCGCTCGCAGCGGCCGCGCTGGATCACCAGGTCGCCGTCCTCGAGGAAGCTGCGCTTCTCGCCGCCGGGCAGCTCGAGCGGGCTCTTCCCCGCCTGCGTCAGCTCCATCATCGAGCCGGCGCTCCCCGGCGCCGCGCCGGAGATGGTCCCCGAGCCGAGCAGGTCGCCGGGCTGCAGGTTGCAGCCGTTCGAGGTCTGGTGCGCGACCATCTGCGCCACCGTCCAGTAGGAATCGCGGAAGCTGGAGCGCGAGACGCGCACGGGCGCGCGCATGGCGCTGGTCTTCAGGTGCATCTCCAGCGTGATCTCGTAGCCGCCCTGCGTTTCGTTTCTTTCATCGTACAAATAATCCAGCGGGCGAGGATCCTGGGTGTCCCGCTGGAAAGCAGGGCAGCGGAAAGGCTCGAGCGCCTCCATCGTCACGATCCAGGGCGAGATGGTGCTGGCGAAGCTCTTCGCGAGGAACGGGCCGAGCGGCTGGTACTCCCAGCTCTGGATGTCGCGCGCCGACCAGTCGTTGAGCAGCACTACGCCGAACACATGCTCCAAAGATTTTTTCACTGAGACAGGTTTCCCCAGAGCGTTTCCGGGGCCGATCACGAATCCAATCTCTGCCTCGTAGTCGAGCCGCCGCGACGGCGCGAACACCGGCTTCTCATCCAGCTTCAGCTGCCCGTGCGGGCGGCGCACCGGCGTGCCCGAGAGCACGATCGAGGAAGCGCGGCCGTGGTACCCGATCGGCACCCACTTGTAGTTCGGCAGCAGCGGGTTGTCGGGCCGGAACATGCGGCCCATGTTGGTGGCGTGGTGGATGCCGGCGAAGAAGTCGCTGTAGTCGCCGATCGCGACCGGCAGGAACAGCTCGGCCTTCTTCATCGGGGTGAGATGCCGCGCCAGGTTCTTCTTGTAGTTCTTTACGGACAGGAACTTCGAAACCCCTGCGCGCAACGCTTTCCAGGCGGGGCGACCGGAGGACGCCAGGCGATTCAGATTCGG
>DASUZH010000146.1:0-4764 GCA_036376975.1 Burkholderiales bacterium
TTCGCCGGCTGGTCGGGAAGCGGCAAGACCACCTTGATCGAGAAGCTCATCCCGCGCTTCACGAAGCGAGGGCTGAAGGTTTCCCTCATCAAGCACGCGCACCACACGTTCGACGTCGATCAGCCGGGAAAGGATTCCTACCGCCACCGCCACGCCGGCGCGAGCGAAGTGCTGGTCACCTCGTCGCGCCGCTGGGTGCTGATGCACGAGCTGCGCGGCGCGCACGAGCCTTCGTTTGAGGAGCAGCTGCGGCACTTCTCGCCCTGCGACCTGCTGATCGTCGAGGGCTTCAAGCACGCGCCGATCCCGAAGCTCGAGGTGTACCGCGCGGTGACCGGCGAGCCGCTGCTGCACCCGAACGATCCGCACATCGTGGCGATCGCAAGCGACTCCAAGGTGGAGACCAGGTTGCCGCTGCTTTCGCTCGACGACGACGCCGGCATCGCCGATTTCATCCTCAAGCATCTGAAGCTGGCGTGAACAAAGGACTGCTCTCGGTCGACGAAGCGCTCTCCCAGCTGCTCGGCGCGGCGAAGCCCGTGGCCGATGTCGAGGAAGTGCCGACGCTGGAGGCCACCAACCGCGTGCTGGCGCGCTCGCAGCGCTCCACCATGGACGTGCCGCCGATGGACAACAGCGCCATGGACGGATACGCGGTTCGTCTTGCAGATGGAAACGTCCTTTCCGTGAAGCAGAAAATCACGGCGGGCGCCGTGGGCAAGCCGCTCGCGCCGGGCACCGCAGCCCGGATATTTACCGGTGCCCCGATCCCTCCGGGCGCCGACACCGTCGTCATGCAGGAAGACTGCGAGCTGGCTGGTGACCAAGTCACCATCAGAAAAACCCCGAAACCCGGGGAATGGGTCCGCAGGGCCGCAAGTGACATCAAGAAGGGCGGCGAAATCCTGCTCGCCGGCAAGCGCCTGCTGCCGCAGGACACGGGGCTCGCGGCATCGGTCGGCATCAAGGCGCTGCCGGTGTACCGCAAGGTGCGGCTGGGCCTGTTCTTCACCGGCGACGAGCTGGTGATGCCGGGCGAGCCGCTCGCGCCGGGGCGCATCTACAACTCGAACCGCTTCACGCTGCGCGGCCTCGCCGAGGTGTTCGGCTGCGAGGTGCGCGACTACGGCATCGTGCCCGACAGCCTGCAGGCGACGCGCGACGTGCTGCGCCGGGCGGCGGGCGAGTGCGACGTGATCGTCACCTCCGGCGGCGTATCGGTGGGCGACGCCGACTTCGTCAAGCCCGCTGTGGAAGCCGAGGGCCGTCTGCTGATGTGGAAAATCGCCATGAAGCCGGGGCGGCCGCTCGCCTTTGGCGAGGTAGGGAAGGCGTTCTTCATCGGCTTGCCAGGCAACCCGGTCTCGAGCTTCGTCACCTTCCTGATCTTCGTCAGACCCTTCCTTCTGAAAACCCAAGGTTTGAAGGACGTGACGCCGCGGGAGATCGCCGCAAGAGCGGACTTCGACTGGCCGCAGCCCGACGTACGGCGCGAGTTCCTGCGCGTAAAATGGAACGCGCAGGGCGGGCTCGATCTCTACCCGACGCAGGATTCGGCGGTGCTCACCTCCACCTCCTGGGCCGACGGCCTGGTGGACAATCCGGCGGACCGCGCCATCCGCAAGGGCGAGACGGTGCGCTACCTGCCCTACGCGGAGCTCTACCGGTGAAAGTGAAAGTCCTCTTCTTCGCCAGCCTGCGCGAGCAGCTCGGCACTCCGGGCGAGGAGATCGAGCTGCCGGGCGGCGTGACGACGGTGGCCGCCCTGCGCAGCCACCTGCGCGGCCGCGGCGGGGCCTACGAGCGGGCGCTGGCCGAGAAGGTGCTGGTGAGGGCGGCGGTGAACCAGGACATGGTGCAGCCGAGCACCAAGCTCAAGGCGGGCGACGAGGTGGCGTTCTTCCCCCCGGTGACCGGCGGATGAAGATTTCCGTCCAGGAGCAGGATTTCGACCTGAGCAGCGAAACCCGCGCCTTGTCGAAAGACAAGGCGGTAGGCGCGATCGCCAGCTTCGTCGGCGTGGTGCGGGAAGTGCCGATGACGCTCGAGCACTACCCCGGCATGACCGAAAATTCCCTGAAGAAGATAGTCGAGGAAGCGAGCGAGCGATGGAAGGTCGCGGACTGCACCGTGATCCACCGCTACGGCGCGCTGCAGCCCGGCGACCAGATCGTGCTGGTGGCGGTGGCGAGCGCGCACCGCGGCGACGCCTTCGACGCGTGCGAGTTCATCATGGACTACCTGAAGACCCGCGCGCCGTTCTGGAAGAAGGAGCACCGCGCCGAAGGCGCGCAGTGGGTCGAGGCGAGGGCGGGCGACGACAAGGCGGCCGAGCGCTGGCAAAAATGACTGCGCCATGACATTTTCCCAGTGGCGCCCCCATCCATGGCACGGCCTGGAGGCCGGCCGCGAGCCGCCGCGGCACGTCAACGCCTACATCGAGATCACGCCCTTCGACCTGATCAAGTACGAGGTCGACAAGGCGAGCGGCTACCTGCGGGTGGACCGGCCGGCGCGCACCTCGTCGCATCCGCCGTCGCTGTACGGCTTCGTGCCGCGCACGTACTGCGGCGAGCAGGTGGCGGCGCTGTGCCCCGGCGCCGAGCGCGGCGACGGCGACCCGCTCGACATCTGCGTGATCAGCGAGCGGCCGATCGCCCATTCCGAGATCATCGTGCCGGCGCGGGTGGTCGGCGGCCTGCAGCTGCTCGACCGCGGCGAAGCCGACGACAAGATCGTCGCGGTGGTGGAGGGCGACTTCGTGTGGGGCGAGACGCGCGACATCGCCGAGCTGCCGGCGATCCTGGTCGAGCGCCTGCACCACTACTTCTCCACCTACAAGCTGGTGCCCGGCGGCGCGCCGCAGATCGCCATCCGGCAGACCTACGGCGCCGAGCACGCCCTCAAGGTGGTCAAGGCCTCACTCGCGGATTACCAGCGGCTCAACCCGCAATCGATATCGCCTGTCTGAGCTCGCCGAGCTCGGACTCGACCAGCGTCTCCTTCTCCAGCAGCTTCTGCGCCCAGCGCTCGAGCGCGCTGCGGTGGCGCCGGAGGATGTCGATCGCCTTGGCGTACGCGTTCTCGACGATCTCGCGCACCGCGACGTCGATCTCGCGCGCGGTGGTCTCGCTGAACTGCTTCTGGGTGATGTTGTTGTTGAGGAAGCCGGCCGGCTCGTTCTCGTAGGCGACGTGGCCGAGCGCCTTCACCATGCCGTAGCGCATCACCATGCTGCGCGCGATCTCGGTCACCTTGGCGAGGTCGTTGGCCGCGCCGGTGGAGAGGTGCGCGAACATGATCTCCTCGGCGGCGCGGCCGCCGAGCAGCACCGACATCTTGTTCTCCAGCTCCTCGCGCGTCATCAGGAAGCGGTCCTCGGTCGGCCGCTGCAGCGTGTAGCCGAGCGCGGCGACGCCGCGCGGGATGATCGAGATCTTGTGCACCGGGTCGCTGCCCGGCAGCGCCAGCGCGACCAGCGCGTGGCCGAGCTCGTGGTGCGCCACCACGCGGCGCTCCGACTCGTTCAGCACGCGGTTCTTCTTCTCCAGGCCGGCGATCAGGCGCTCGATCGCCTCGCCGAAGTCGGCCTGCGTCACCGCGTCGGCGCCGCGGCGCGTCGCCAGCAGCGCCGCCTCGTTGATCAGGTTGGCGAGGTCGGCGCCCGAGAAGCCGGGGGTCATCGCCGCCAGCTTCTCCATCTCGACGTCGCCGGCCAGCTTCACCTTGCTTGCGTGCACCTGCAGGATCTGCAGGCGGCCCTTCTTGTCGGGGCGGTCGACCAGCACCACGCGGTCGAAGCGCCCGGCGCGCAGCAGGGCGGGGTCGAGGATCTCGGGACGGTTGGTCGCCGCGAGCAGCACCAGGCCCGAGCCCGGGTCGAAGCCGTCGAGCTCGACCAGCAGCTGGTTCAGCGTCTGCTCCTTCTCGTCGTGGCCGCCCATCGGGTTGGCGCCGCGCGCCTTGCCCAGCGCGTCGAGCTCGTCGATGAAGATGATCGCCGGCGCCTTCAGCCGCGCCTGCTCGAACAGGTCGCGCACGCGCGCCGCGCCGACGCCGACAAACATCTCGACGAATTCGGAGCCGGAGATGGAAAAGAACGGCACCGCCGCCTCGCCGGCGACCGCGCGCGCGAGCATGGTCTTGCCGGTGCCCGGCGGCCCGACCAGCAGCACGCCCTTGGGCACGCGCGCGCCGAGGCGGCCGTACTTCTTCGGGTCCTTCAGGAACTCGACCACCTCCTGCAGCTCGGCTTTCGCCTCGTCCACGCCGGCGACGTCGGCGAACGCGATGCCGGTCTTCGCCTCGACGTAGATCTTGGCGCGGCTCTTGCCGATGCTCATGAAGCCGCCGAGGCCGCCCTGCTGCGCGGACATGCGCCGCATCAGCCAGAACCAGATGCCGAAGAAGACCAGCGCCGGCACCACCCAGGACAGCAGGTCGCGCAGGAACGTGCTCTCGTTGACCTGCGTGTACTTGACGTCGTAGCGGGACAGCCGCTCCGCCAGGTCGGGCTGCACCAGGTTGGCCACCGCCACCTTCTTGCCGTTCTCCGGCGCCTTCAGCTTGCCGGTGATGCGCTGGTCGGAGACGACCACTTCGGCCACCTTGTCCGCGGCCAGCAGCTTCTCGAACTCGCTGTAGGGCACGACCTCGACCGTCTGCGCGCGCTGCCACCACTGCTGCAGCGAGAGGATCGCGAACATGGCGAACAGGAGGTAGAGCAGGTTGAAGCGCGTGCGGCGTTCCATGAGGTTCTTCATG
>DASUZH010000147.1:0-13552 GCA_036376975.1 Burkholderiales bacterium
ATGTGAGCGCTGTCGTAGACGCCGTCGATCAGGTCCTTGATGCGCTTGATGATGCCTTTCGGCGTAATCGAATGCTGCTCGTTGTACGCAGTCTGCTTGTTCCTGCGTCGCTCCGTCTCTGCCAGCGCGCGCTTGATCGAATCGGTCCGGGCATCGGCATAAAGGATCGCGGTGCCGTTGATATGGCGCGCGGCGCGGCCGATGGTCTGGATCAGCGAGCGCTCGGAGCGCAGGAAACCTTCCTTGTCCGCGTCGAGGATCGCCACCAGCGAGACCTCCGGCAGGTCGAGGCCCTCGCGCAGCAGGTTGATGCCGACCAGCACGTCGAACTCGCCCAGGCGCAGGTCGCGGATGATCTCCACGCGCTCCACCGTCTCCACCTCGGAGTGCAGGTAGCGCACCTTGACGCCGTGCTCGGCCAGGTACTCGGTCAGCTCCTCCGCCATGCGCTTGGTGAGAGTCGTCACCAGCACCCTCTCCGATTTTCTTGTTTTTTCTCTAATTTCGGACAACAGGTCGTCGACCTGCGTTGATGCCGGGCGCACGATCACCTGCGGATCGACCAGCCCGGTCGGCCGCACCACCTGCTCCACGACCTGGCCGGATTTCTCGCGCTCGTAGTCGGCCGGCGTCGCCGAGACGAAGGTGGTCTGGCGCACGACCTTCTCGAACTCGTCGAAGCGCAAGGGGCGGTTGTCGAGCGCCGAGGGCAGCCGGAAGCCGTACTCGACCAGGTTCTCCTTGCGCGAGCGGTCGCCCTTGTACATGCCGCCGAGCTGCGGCACGGTGACGTGGCTCTCGTCGATGATCATCAGCGCGTCGGCCGGCAGGTAGTCGATCAGCGTCGGCGGCGGCTCGCCGGCCTGGCGGCCCGACAGGTGGCGCGAGTAGTTCTCGATGCCCTTGCAGAAGCCGAGCTCGACCAGCATCTCGAGATCGAAGCGCGTGCGCTGCTCGATCCTCTGCGCCTCGACCAGGCGCCCGGCGTCCTGGAAGAACTTGATGCGCTCGCGCAGCTCGGCCTTGATCGCCTCCACCGCGCGCAGGGTGGTCTCGCGCGGCGTCACGTAGTGGCTCGACGGGTACACGGTGAAGCGCGCCATCTGCTGCTGCACCCGCCCCGTGAGCGGGTCGAACACCTGGAGCTTCTCGATCTCATCGTCGAACAGCGAAATGCGGATCGCGTGCTCCGCGTGCTCCGCCGGGAACACGTCGATCACGTCGCCGCGCACGCGGAAGGTGCCGCGCCGGAAGTCGAGCTCGTTGCGCTCGTACTGCATCGCCACCAGGCGCGCCAGCACGTCGCGCTGCGTGGTCTTCTCGCCCTCGCGCAGGTGCAGGATCATGCCGTGGTACTCGGACGGGTCGCCGATGCCGTAGATCGCCGACACCGTGCCGACGATCACCACGTCGCGCCGCTCGAGCAGCGACTTGGTCGCCGACAGGCGCATCTGCTCGATGTGCTCGTTGATCGAGGAATCCTTCTCGATGAACAGGTCGCGCGCCGGGACGTAGGCTTCCGGCTGGTAGTAGTCGTAGTAGGAGACGAAGTACTCGACCGCGTTCTCGGGAAAGAACTCGCGGAACTCGGCGTAGAGCTGCGCGGCGAGCGTCTTGTTCGGCGCCAGCACCATGGCGGGGCGGCCGAGGCGCGCGATGACGTTCGCCATCGTGTAGGTCTTGCCCGAGCCGGTGACGCCGAGCAGCGTCTGGAAGGCGAGGCCGTCGCCGATGCCCTCGGTCAGCTTGGCGATCGCCTCCGGCTGGTCGCCGGACGGCGCGAACAGCTGGTTGAGGCGGAAAGGGCTGTCGGGAAAGGTGACGAACACGTAGAATGCGCTTGCGAACCCTACATTTTAACGGAATGAACGCGCCGCACTCCCCTTCTCCCCTCGCCGCCGTGCCGATGGCGCCGAGCGACCCGATCCTCGGCGTCACCGAAGCCTACGTCGCCGACCAGAACCCGAAGAAAGTCAACCTCGGCGTCGGGGTCTACTACGACGAGAACGGCAAGATCCCGCTGCTCGAGTGCGTGCGGCACGCCGAGAGCGAGCGCCTGAAGACCTCGGCGCCGCGCGGCTACCTGCCGATCGACGGCATCGCCGCCTACGACAAGGCCGTCCAGCAGCTGGTCTTCTCCAAAGAGCAGAGCAACATCGTTACGGTGCAGGCATTGGGCGGCACCGGCGGACTGAAGATCGGCGCCGACTTCCTGCGCCAGATCAGCCCGCAGGCGCAGGTCTGGATCAGCGAGCCGAGCTGGGAAAACCACCGCCAGCTGTTCGAGGCGGCCGGCTTCGCCGTCAAGTCCTACCCGTACTACGACGCGAAGACCCGCGGCCTCGACTTCGAGGGCATGAAGCGCACGCTCGACGGCCTGCCCGCCGGCAGCATCGTGGTGCTGCACGCGTGTTGCCACAACCCGACGGGCGTCGACCTCACCAAGGAGCAATGGCCGGCGATCCTCGAGATCGTGAAATCGCGCGGCCTGATCCCGTTCCTCGACCTCGCCTACCAGGGCTTCGCCGACGGCCTCGACGCCGATGCCTACGCCGCGCGCCTGTTCACCGAGGCGACGAGCCCGGTGTTCCTGTCGAGCTCGTTCTCCAAGTCGTTCTCGCTCTACGGCGAGCGGGTCGGCGCGTTCAGCGTCGTCACCGGCAGCGACGAAGAGGCGAAGCGCGTCCTCTCCAACCTGAAGCGCATCGTGCGCACCAACTACTCCAACCCGCCGACCCACGGCGGGCAGATCGTCGCCACCGTCCTCGCCAACCCGCAGCTGAGAAGCCTGTGGGACCGCGAGCTGGGCGCCATGCGCGACCGCATCAAGGTGATGCGCAAGCAGTTCGTCGACGGCATCCACAAGCGCGTGCCGGGCGCCGACTGGAGCTTCATCCTGCGCCAGCGCGGCATGTTCTCCTACACCGGCCTGACGCGGGACCAGGTCCTGCGCCTGCGCTCGGAATACGCCATCTACACCATCGAGACCGGCCGCGTCTGCGTCGCCGCGCTCAACTCCAAGAACGTCGACTACGTCGCCGACGCCATCGCGAGCGTCATCAGGTAGCGGTAGTCAAACAACCGGGGCGGATGAGGTAAAATCCGCCCCCTCTTCTGGTCCCCGATAGCTCAGTTGGTAGAGCGACGGACTGTTAATCCGCAGGTCGCAGGTTCGAGCCCTGCTCGGGGAGCCAACACTTGATGTCCTAGAACGAGCGAGCAAGCAGCTCGTTCAGCAGCCTGGAGGTCTCCGGGTTGCGCAGCACACCGACGTGCGTGTCGTCGAAGCCGTACAGGCGGACGGCGCTGCTCTGCGCCGGCAGCGCGAGCTGGCTCGCCACGCTCACGCCCTGGTCGTCGGACTCGCCGAACGACGTGCTCCTGCGCTGGAAAGTAAACAGCATGTGATGCTGCATTCCGGCGGGCAGCGGGGTGCCGAGGACGCTGCGCTGGTATTCGCTTCCCGGCGCCATGTCGCGCCACACCTCGACGACGATCGGCATCCTCCTGACGCCGTCTTCGGCCGCCTTGTGCCCGCCCCACGGCGTGGAGATGCTGACGAACAGCGGGATCGCGGCGCCGCGGGAGCTTTCCTGGTGGCGCAGGATGAAGCCGCGCGCCACCAGGCCGCCCATGCTGTGCGCGACTACGGCGAAGCGCGGCACCCGGTAGCGAACCTGCAGTTTCGTCACCGTCTGGTTGAGCTGGTCGGCGACGCTGCCGAGGTGCAGGCCGGACGGGTAGTAGTAGACCCAAGCCTGGAATCGCGTGCGGTCCAGGTTGCGAATCAGGTAGTCGAAGTTGGCCGGCGAGCCGTTGATGCCGTGGACGAACAGCACGGGCGTGCGCTTCGGATCGAATGGCTCGAGAAACCAGACGCCGGCGTACCCGTCGACCAGGAAGTCGAACGGGCGCCACAATCCGCTTTCCGCCACGGCCTCGCTGAACATGTCTTCGGCCAGCGACGTCAGCTCGCCGACCGCCACCGTCTGCCCGAAGATCGCGCTCACCTGGTCCTTGGGTGTCCGCGTCTGAAGGCCTGCAACGTCGAGATGCGCGCTGCGTTGCTGCGGCTGGTCGGGGATGCTGAGGGCGAAGTTCTCGAAGCGCGCGCCCGGCGTGCAGGTCACCACGTCCTGGTCCGCAATGAAGCCCTCGCCCGGCTCGAGCAGCAGGTTGCGGTCCGCGTCGTCGAACGCGCCTAGGGTGTAGGTGCCCTTGCCGTCGGCTACGGTGAACGCGAACTTGCCGGCTTGCTCAAGGACGAAATGACTCGCGAGCTGCCAGTCGCCGCCGGCCCCGGCCTTGCCTTCGCCGCGGCGCAGAAGCACCACCACGACCGCGCGATCGCCCGCCACCATGGAGCGCGCCGTGCCCTTGATCGTGCAGGCTGCGTGCAGCTTCTCTTGCTGCTCCTTGACGTCGAGGAAGACGCAGCCGGCGGCCAGGCCCGCCCACGCGATCAGCAGGAGCCGGATCGCGCCCATGCCCACGGCCCGCCGGGCTTCAGGCCGGCGGGCATGGCTTCGCCGTGGAAGCCTTGGCGAGGAACGCGCTGATCTGCCCGGCGATCCCCTTGAATTCGTCGGCCTGGCCGTACTTGGCGACGAAGTCCGCGAGCATGGCGCGGCCCTCGGACCGCTCCTGCTCGAGGCGCCGGCACTCGCGCAAGGCCGCCTCGCGCTTCTCCTGCTCGGCGCGCTCGCGGGCAAGGCGCTCTGCCTCCAGCTTCGCCAGACGCTCGCGCTCTGCCGCGGCCGCCGCTGCGGCCGCAGCCGCGGCCTCGGCCTCCAGACGGCGGCGCTCGGCGGCGAGCCGCTCCTCCTCTGCGAGCCGCGCCTTCCGGGCGGCCTCTTCCCGCGCGAGCTGCTCGGCGCGCTCGCGCTCGAGCCGCTCGCGCTCGGCGCGCTCCGCGGCTTCCCGCTTGGCCTTGGCCTGCCGTTCTTCTTCCGCGAGCTGGGCGCGGCGCTGGGCCGCCGTGAGCTCGCGGCACATCAGGTTGCCGCCGTCATTCTGGATCTGCCGGCTGCAGTCCTGCTCGCTCACCTTGCGCGACGAATCCATCGGCGGCGCGCCCTCTCCGTCCTTCGTGTCCCAGGCGCAGCCGGCCGCAAGCACGAGCACGCAGACGACGGCTATGTTCTTGTTCATGGCTCTCCCTTCAGGTTCCGCTGGCGCTTAGCCCCGGAACTGCGTGAATTTACTGCGAAATCAGGATACGTGCAGAGAGCCGGGCGCGCTGCGACAAATTCCCCACCCGCTCGGGAGGCAATCGATCGGCTAGCGGCGTTGGGATCTGTTCAAAGCCACGGCGGCGCGAAACAGGGTCTTCAGCCCCTTCTCGTCCATCTTCTCGCCCTCGCGGAAGTCGATGGCCCGCCGCGTGTTCCCCTCGAGGCTGGAGTTGAAGAGCCGCGCAGGGTCCTTCAGGGCCGCCCCTTTGGCGAAGGTCATCTTCACCACGCTCTTGTAGGTCTCGCCGGTGCAGATGATTCCGTCGTGCGACCACACCGGCACTCCCCACTTCCACTCCTCGACGACGTCGGGATCGGCTTGCTTGATCAGGGCGCGCAGCCGGCCGAGCGTCTTGCCGCGCCAGTCGCCCAGCTCCTTGATCCGCGCGTCGATCAGCTGAGAAGCAGTTTTCGTCACAGCTTTTTCGCCAGGGCGACGAGCTGGTCGAGCGCCTTGCCCCAGCCGTCGTGGAAGCCCATCTTCTCGTGCACCTTGCTGGCGGATTCATCCCGGTGGATGGCGGTGGCGGTGTACTTGGTGCCCTTGCCGTGCTTCTTCATCGTGACGACGGCGGTAAACGGGAAATCCATCTCGCCGGAGCCGAGGACCGCCGGCCGGTAGTTCGCGCCCAGCGCATTGGTCCAGGTGATCCGCTCGCCCTTCACCACTTCCAGGTAGCAGCCGGTGTGCGGAAACCTCTGTCCTTCCGGCGACTCCATGACGAAGTAGAGCCGGCCGCCGGGGCGCAGGTCGAGCTCCACCTCGACAGTCTTCCAGGGCGCCGGGGTGAACCATTTCTTCATGTGCCTGGGCGTAGTCCAGCACTCCCACACCAGCGCCGGGGGCACCTCGACGACGCGCTCCAGGACGAGGTCGAGCTTCGGGTCGGGCTTGAAGGCTTTCATCGGCTCTGCTCCTTGACGTACTGATCGAATTGATCGAGGCGGCGGGCCCAGAGGGTGCGCTGCTTCGCGAGCCAGCCTTCGACCGCCTTGAGCGGCTGGGGCGAGAGCTGGTAGGTCCGCACCCGCCCCTCCTTGCTCGAGCGCACCAGCCCGCAGTCCTCGAGGACGTCGAGGTGCTGGGCGAAGGACGGCAGCGCCATGTCGAAGGGCTCGGCCAGGTCGCTCACCGCGGCAGGGCCGCGGCTCAGCTTCTCGAGGACGGCGCGCCGCGTGGGGTCGGCGAGGGCCTGGAAGACGCGGCCGAGGTCCGGGCTTTGGTTAGGCATTCGCCTAACTATACAGCAATAAAAAGGGCCGCTCGGGCGGCCTCTTGTTCTTCCCCCGGGTTACCCCGATCGGTCAGATTTCCTGTCCGGCCGCCTCGGCCAGCTCGGCGCGGCGGCGATTGAACTCGGCGTAGGTCAGGCGGCCGTGCTGCAGGTCGGCCACCAGCCGCTGCTGGAACACGAACACGCTGCGCTGGAAGGCGCGCTCGGGCGCGGTCAGCTGGGCGCGCTGCTCGGCGCCGGCGTCGAAGCAGGTATTCCGCTTCTCCATCCAGACGGCGATCGCCGCGCGCTCCATTTCCGAGGCGTTGCGATCGGCGACACGGACCAGGCGGGCCTGGGTGCTGCGCGCCAGGGCCACCTTGTCGGCCAGCACCTGCAGGCGCGGCTCGCTCGCCAGCGAGTCGATGCAGGTCTCGGTCGGGCTCGGCTCGGCGGCGGCGAGGGCCGGCGCCAGGGCGAGGACTGCGGTGCAGATCAGCTTGGCTTTCATCTCTGTCTCCCTGCCGGCAAACCAGCGCGCCGGTCGTGTGGAGCGCATTTCAAGGCATGCGGCGCGGCGCGCCTATAGGGAAACGGTCAGACTCTGTGCGGCGGAAGTCAGCACTTGTACGGGCTGCCCGACAGTTCGACAGTTCCTGACACGCTTTATGATGCTGTCCGGAGGAGCGTCATGGACCGCTTGGCACGAGCCACACTTTTTGTCGTTCTCTGCGCCCTGGCGGGCGCGGCACCCGCCCAGCCCTACCCGTCGAAGCCGGTGCGCATGATCGTGCCGTGGCCGCCCGCCGGCGTGTCCGACGTGCTGGCGCGCGCGGTCGCCGCCGGAATGGCCGAGCCGCTAGGCCAGCAGGTGGTGGTCGAGAACCGCCCCGGCGCCGGCGGCACCATCGGCGTGGCGGCGGTCGCCAAGTCGCCGCCCGACGGCTACACGCTGGTGATGACCGACGTGCCGAGCCACGCCATCAGCGCCTCGCTCTACTCGAAGCTGCCGTTCGACCCGGAGAAGGACCTGGAGCCGATCGCCATGGCGGCCGGCTCGCCGATGGTGCTGGCGACCCATCCCGGGATGAAGGCGAAGAACCTGGCGGAGTTCCTGCAGGTGCTGCGCTCGAACCCCGGCAAGTATTCCTACGCCTCCTCCGGCAACGGCTCGGTTACCCACCTGGCGATGGAGCGGCTGAGGCGCATGGCGGGAATCGGCGACCTCACCCACATTCCGTTCAAGGGCACCGTGCCGGCGATCCAGTCGGTGCTGGCCGCCGACACGGCGATGGGCTTCGGCACCATCCCGGGGGTGTCCCCGCACGCCAGGACCGGCAAGCTGGTGCTGCTCGGCGTCTCTTTCCCGCGCCAGTTCTCGCAGCTGCCCGACGTGCCGCCGATCGGCGAGCAGGTCGCCGGATTCGACATGGGCTTCTACACCGCGCTGTTCGCGCCGGCGAAGACGCCGAAGGAAATCGTCGACCGGCTGCACGCCGCGACGATGAAGTCGCTTGCACTCCCGAAGACGCGGGAGATCTTCGCCGCGAGCGCGGCCGAGCCCGGCACGATGAGCCCGGCCGAGCTGTCCGCCTACGTCGCGCGCGAGATCCGCGACTGGGGCGACGTGGTACGCGCCACGGGCCTGAAAGTCGACTGAGGGTGGCGGAACCGCGCGGCGCCGACGCCTACTTCAAGCGGAAGATCACGCCGATGCTCAGCACGTCGATATCGGTCGCGCCATCGCCGGCGTCGGGATATTTCTGCCACTCGCCGCGGAAGGCGACGGTCGGGCTGAGGTCGAAGCTCGCGCCCACGCCGTAGGTAAGCTCCAGGCCGCTCTCGTTCTGTCCGAACCCCTTCACCTCGCTCCAGGCGAAGCCCAGCTTGCCGTAGACCCCGAACCGGTTGCCCACCGGGATCGTTCCCACGCCGACCAGGTCATAGGCCTTGCCCTTCGCGGAGCCGCTGTCGACCTTGCCCAGGTCGATGTAGCCGAACTCGGCGGCGATGTTCTGGTTGAACTGGTAGCCGCCGAGCAGCCTGATCGAGCTGTCCTCGTCGTTGGCGCGGTCCCAATCGGCGCGGCCGAAATGGCCGCCGACGTACCAATGGCGGTCGGCCGTGTTCATCTGCGCGATGCCGGCAGTCGGGAACCCGACCGCCGCCACGATTCCCGTCGCCGCGGCGAAGACCGCAGTTCTGATTCTCGTCAAAGGAAACTCCTTTCCTGTTTGCGCGAAATGCGCGCAAGGAGGCTACGACGCTTGTAGGGGTGGCGTAAACCGCCGTTCCGTCGCCTGCCGGCGACACTGCGCCTACTCGGCCAGCGCTGCCCCCAGTTTGTCCACAGGCACCTGCACTTCAACGCCCGCCCGCTCGGTCTGCAGGGTCATCGTGACGCGGCAGTCGCGTTCGCTCCAGCCGCGGCGCATGCCCTCCTCCAGTTCCTGCAGCGCGATGGCGCCGATCTTCATCGGCACGCCTGCTTCGCGCGCCAGCTCCATCGCCAGGCTCACGTCCTTGTGGGCGAGGCGCAGCGAGAACGCGGCCGGATCGTACTTTCCCGGGAGGAAGTGCTCGGCGAGGCGGTCGAAGGTGCGCTTGCGACCCGAGGCGCCCTGGCGCAATGCCTTGAACAGCGCGAGCGGCTCTACGCCGCCCTTCACGCCCAAGGTAAATACCTCCGCGAGCGCCGCCTGGACCGCGAAGCTCGCCGCGTTGTGCGCCAGCTTGGCCACCGTGCCGGCGCCGATCGCGCCCACGTAAAGCGGCTGGTCGCCGATGATCTTCAATATTGGTAGGTATTGCTGAAAAACGGCTTCCTCGCCGCCCACCCAGATGGCGAGCTTGCCGCTCTCGGCGCCCTTCGGGCCACCGCTAACCGGAGCATCGAGGAACGCCACTTTCCCCGCCAGGCGCTGATGGATCCGCCGGATAGCCGCAGGGGAATTCGTGCTCGTGTCGAACCAGGCCTTCACGCCGGAGACCTGCTGCCCTACGGCCTCTACTTCGGCGGGGCCGGGCAGCGAGGTGAAGAGAAGCTCGCAGCCCTGAGCGGCTGCCGCAGGCGACGCGCGGTTGGTAAAGCCTTCGACCTTCCTCAGGTCGTAGACCTGCAGCTGGTGGCCGGCGCGCTGCAGGTTCGACGCCATGTGCCGGCCCATCGCGCCGAGGCCGATGAAGCCGATCTTCATACCTTGCGCTCGGCGAACACCTGCTTGGCGACCAGCGCCGCGGTGCCGGCGCGCGGCCAGCCGACGTAGAACGCGAGATGCGTGATCAGCTCGATGATCTCGTCCTTGGTGACGCCGTTGTCGAGCGCCCGCCAGAGGTGGCCGCGCAGCTGGTCGGGCGCGTCCTGCGTGACGAGGCTTGCCACGGTGGCCAGGCTGCGGTCGCGCTTGGCGAGCCCCTTGCGCTCCCACACGTCGCCGAACACCACCTTGTCGGTGATCTCGCCGAGCTTCGGGAACACGTCGCGTACCTGTCCGATGGTGGAGGGTGCAGCCATGGCGTTTTTCTCCTGGAAAGTGTTTTTCGGAAAGACCCTATTATGGCGAGATGGCACAGCAGCGCGGCGAAGCGGAATCGACGTACGCCTGGACCCGCCTCGCCGTTTCGCTGGCGGCGATGACCATCGGCAGCGTCGGCATGTACGTGATGGCGGTCGCGCTCACGCCGGTGCAGGCCGAGTTCGGCAGCGACCGCGGCGCGGCTTCGCTGCCCTACACGCTCACCATGATCGGCTTCGGCATCGGCGGCATCATCATGGGGCGGCTCGCCGACCGCTTCGGCGTGATGGTGCCGGTGCTGATCGGTGCCGGCGGGCTGGGACTCGGCTTCGTCGCCGCGGGAATGTCCGCCAGCCTGACGCAGCTCGCGCTGGCGCAGGGCTTCCTCATCGGCATGCTCGGCTGCGCGGCGACCTTCGCGCCGCTGGTCGCCGACACTTCGCTGTGGTTCAACCGGCGCCGCGGCATCGCGGTCGCGATCTGCGCGAGCGGCAACTACCTGGCGGGCACGATCTGGCCGACCATCCTGCAGCGCCTTTTCGACACCATCGGCTGGCGGCAGACCTACATCGGCGTCGGCGTGTTCTGCGCCGCGTCGCTGCTGATCCTGGCGCTGTTCCTGCGGCGCAGGCCGCCGGCGATCGACGCGCCGGTGAAAGGCGCCGCCACGCTCGCGCAAGCCAAGTCGCTCGGCGTTTCCTCCAACACGCTGATGGTGCTGCTTTGCCTGGCCGGCGTCGGCTGCTGCGTGGCGATGTCGATGCCGCAGGTCCACATCGTCGCCTACTGCGGCGACCTCGGTTACGGCGCGCAGCGCGGCGCGGAAATGCTGTCGCTGATGCTCGGCTTCGGCATCGTCAGCCGCCTGCTGTCGGGCTGGATCTCGGACCACATCGGCGGGCTGCGCACGCTGATCCTCGGCTCGGTGCTGCAGGGCATCGCGCTGCTGCTGTTCCTGCCCTTCGACAGCCTCACCTCGCTCTATGTCGTCTCCGCGATGTTCGGCCTGTTCCAGGGCGGCATCGTGCCGGCCTATGCGCTGATCGTGCGCGAGTACTTCGACCCGAGGGAAGCGGGCGTGCGGGTCAGCATCGTGCTGACCGCGACGCTGGTCGGCATGGCGCTCGGCGGCTGGATCTCGGGCGTGATCTTCGACGTCACCGGCTCCTACCGCGCCGCGTTCGTCAACGGCATCGCGTTCAACCTGTTCAACCTGTCGATCGCCTTCTGGCTGCTGCAGCGCGCGCGGAGCCGCGGCGCGTTATTTCCGGCGTAGAACCTCTTTCTTCCACAGCTCCCAGGGCCGCTCGAGCGTGCCGCGGTTGGCCGCCGTCGAGCGCCGCCCTTCCTCGTCGCTGAGGAACTCGATCGGGCCCTCGAGCTGCGCCGCCTGGATCTGCAGGCGCGCGTTCATCTCGGTGTAGATGGCGCGATACACCGCCTCGGGCACGCCGTCGCCGACCACCGTCATGCCGTGTCCGCGCATCAGCACGCAGCTGCAGGCGCCGAGCGTCCTCGCCAGGGCCTGGCCAAGGGGACGGTCGCGGATCAGCAGATCATTCTTTTCAACCACCCCTCTAATATCAAACACCGGGGTGCCGGACCACAGGAACGCCCCCATGTGATAGATCGGCCGCAGCTTCGTGCGCGTCGCGCCGAACGGGATCGACGACGGCGAATGGCTGTGCACCACCGCCATCACCTCGGGCCGCGCGCGATAGATCTCGCCGTGGATGTAGCGCTCGATGAACCCCTTGCGCTTGTCGCCGGCGAGCGCCTCGCTGTCGGCGTCGAGCTCCATCAGGTCCTTCGCGTTCACCAGCGCGGGCGCCACCGCTCGCGACATGACGAAGCGGTCCGGCCGCTTGTCGCTGCGCGCGCTGATATGGCCATACGCGTCGAGCACGCCGTGCTGGGCGAGGATGCGACTTCCCGCGACCAGGTCGTCGATTAGCGCCTTGCTGGCAGACAGCTTCTTCATTTTCTTTGCGCGGCGGCTGCGCCGCTCATGTTGGTGTCGTACCCGGGCACCACGCGCACGTCGACCACGCAGACCTTTCCGGCCTTCACCGCCTGCACTGCTTTCTGGATCGAGGGAAGAAGGTCGCTCAGATCCTTGACGGGTCCGATGCCCTCCGCGCCTTGCGCGCGAGCCATCGCCGCCAGGTCGATGTCCGGCTCGTCGATGCGCTGCCCGATCCACTTGTTCTCGACCGGCCGCGCGCGCTCCTTGGCGACGCGCTCCTGGTGCAGCTCGTCGTTGTAGAACGAGCGGTTGTTGGCGACCACCAGGAGGCAGGGAATCCGGTAGTGCGTCGCCGTCCACAACGCGGTGACGCCCATCAGGTAGTCGCCATCGCCGACGATGCCGGCGGAAATCCGCTTGCTTCCCTTGAGCGCCAGCCCGGCTCCCACCACCAGCCCCGGCCCGGCCCCGACTCCGCCGCCGCCGTCGCCGCCCAGGTAGTCCATCGGATGGCGGAATTGGCGATAGCCGCCGTGCCAGCCAAGCGGCAGCCGCGACAAGCACACGTCGAGTCCACTGGTCGCTTCGTTGAATGCGTTCGCAAGCGCCCTGATGCCGAGCTGTTCGTCCTTCCCTGCGTGCGCCTCAGGCCGCTTTCCGACGACGGCAGGCCGCGCCTTCACTTCAGCAAGCAGGAGCGGAAGGACGGGATCCGGCTCGCACATCATGTACACGTCGGCCGGCGGAAGCCCCTGGTAGTCCATGCTCCAGCCGCGGTGCGAATGCGCATCCGGCGAGATCAGGATCACTTTCGCGCCGATCGGCTCGTTGCCCCAGGCCTGCTTCAGCGCTCCTGCGGTGTCGACCCAGTCGAGCGACAGCACGACATCGGCCTCGCGCAGCAGCTTCTTGCCGTCGTCGGTGAGGAAGACCGCGGGAGGAACGGGATGCAGCGGATGGTCCGTCGGGAACGCGGCGCCGGCCTTCAAGTCGGTCATGACCTTTGCGTTGAGCTTCTCTGCTACCGCTACGCGGGCCTTCCAGTCGCTTTCAAGGCGGCTGCCTCGGCCGGCCAGAATCAGAGGGTTCTTCGCGCTGGAGAGAAGCTTCGCAGCTTGTTCCACCAGCTCTTTCGAAGGCAATACCGGCTGCGGAGCTTTGAAGCGGCTCACATCCGGCAGCGCCGGCAGCGGGCCGATCTTGGCTTCCTGCAGCGCGGCGTCGAGGTTGACGTAGGTCGGGCCGCGCGGCGCCGTGTCGGCGATCTGCGCGGCGCGCAGGAGCGCTTCGTAGGCCGCCGGCACCGAAGCGGGCTGGTTATCCCACTTGGTGTAGTCGCGCACCAGCGCGCCCTGGTCGGAGGCGGTGTGCAGCCAGTCGATCCAGGGGCGCCGCTTGGCGGCGTCCCAGGGCCCGGTGGCGCCGAGGATCAGCATCGGCACGCGGTCGCACCAGGCGTTGAAGATCGCCATCGTGCCGTGCATCAGGCCGACGTTGGAATGCAGCACCGCCCCCATCATCCGGCCCGCGGCGCGCGCATAGCCGTGCGCGATCGCGACCGCGGATTCCTCGTGCAGGCAGAGCAGCATCTGCGGCCGCTCGTTGCCGAGGTAGTTGACGATG
>DASUZH010000148.1:0-2026 GCA_036376975.1 Burkholderiales bacterium
CGCACGACTACGTATACCTGCCGCCCGGCGTAAAGCACAGCTTCACGAACACCGGCCTTTCCGGCCTGGTGTTCCTCGTAGTCACCACACCCGCTGACGATGGAGGCAAAAAATGACCACTCGACGTGACGTCCTGAAGGCAAGCGCAGCGGCCGCTGCTTTGGGGTTTCCTTTTGTTTCGAAGGGACAAGCAGACCGGATCAAGATCGGTCACTTGACCCCGCTCACCGGATTCCTCGGCGCGCTCGGCGAGTACGCCGTGCAGGGCATCAAGATCGCGACCGACGAGATCAACAAGTCGGGCGGCGTGATGGGGCGCCAGCTCGACGTCATGTCGGAGGACTCGGTCAACCCGGCCACCGCGTCGACCAAGGCGCAGCGCATGATCGAGCGCGACGGCGTGGCGGTGCTGATGGGCGAGATCAACTCGGCCTCCGCCAAGACCATCATGCAGGTGGCGGCGCGCGAGAAGCGCCTGTTCCTGCAGGTCGGCGCGCGCTCCGACGTGCTGCGCTCCGCCGACTGCAACCGCTACACGTTCCACGTCGACATCCCGGTCACGGTGATGGTGAACGCCGCGGGCGAGGCGCTGAAGCGCGACGGCCTGGTGAAGGGCAAGCGCTACTTCAGCCTGACCGCGGACTACCTCTTCGGCCACGACCTGTCGAAAGGCGTGAAGCGCTTCATGGCCGAGAACGGCGGCACGCCGATCGGCGACGAGCTGGTGGCGACCGACGTCACCGACTTCAGCCCCTACCTGCTGAAGATCCGCCAGGCGAAGCCGGACATCGTGGCTTCCAACCTGGCCGGCAACCAGGTCACCAACTTCGTCAAGCAGTACGCCGAGTACGGGCTGAAGTACCCGATCGCCGGCTTCAACCTGAACACCGCCGACGCCTGGGCCGCCGGCGACGGCAACCTTGCCGGCATCTGGCCGACCGTCTGGCACCACGAGCTCAGCACGCCGGGATCGAGGAAGTTCGTCGCCGAGTTCCGCAAGCGCTACGGCAAGCCGCCGGAGAACCACGCCTGGATCGAGTACGTGTCGCTGAAGATCATGGCCGAGGCGATGAACGCGACCAAGTCGACCGACACCGAGAAGCTGATCGCCTATTTCGAGCGCGGCACCGAGTTCGACCTGCTGAAGGCGCGGCCGGGGTATTTCCGCTCCTGGGACCACCAGCTGATGCAGGAGGCGTATCCGTTCACGGTGAAGCCGAAGGGCAAGGCGAAGGACAAGTGGGACTTCCTGCAGTTCGGCGCCGCCGTGCCCGCCGCCAGCCAGCCCCTGGATCTGCTCGCGCCCACGAGAGAACAGAACACCTGCAAGATGTAAATGCAGGTTTTCTTCCTGCTTGAGCAGGTAGTCAACGGCCTAGTCCTCGGCGGTTACTACCTGCTGATCGCGCTCGGGCTGTCGCTGATCTTCAGCGTCGGCGGCGTGGTGAACCTGGCGCACGGCGCGTTCTACGCGCTGGGCGCCTACGCCTCGCTCGAGATCGCAAAGCTGCTCGGCTTCGGGCCGGCGGTGGTGCTCTCGCCGGTGGCGGTGGCGCTGCTCGGCATCCTGTTCGAGCGCTTCATCCTGCGCCGCTTCTACACCGCCGACCCGATCCTCAGCCTGCTGGTGACCTTCGGCCTCGCGCTGGTCGCCGAGCAGGCGATCCGCATGATCTGGGGCGCGGCGCCGCTGCCGGCTTCGATGCCGGGCGAGCTGAGGGGGCAGGTGATCGTCGGCGACTTCATGTTCTCGCGCTACCGGTTGCTGCTGCTGCTCATCGTCGCGGTGGTGCTGGCGGGAATCTGGCTGCTGCTCAATCGCACCTCGTTCGGCCGCGTGGTGCGCGCCGGCATCCAGCGCCCCGACATGGTTGCGGCGCTCGGCATCCGGCTGCAGCCGTACATGCTGGCCAACGTCATGCTCGGCGTCGGCATGGCGGCGGTCGCCGGCGCGCTGTTCGCCCCGATCACGATCGTGCATCCCGCGATGGGCGCGGAGATCATCACCGTCGCCTTCGTCGTGGTG
>DASUZH010000149.1:0-3607 GCA_036376975.1 Burkholderiales bacterium
TCATCGACGAGCTGCTCGGCGTCTAGCGCCGGCGGGGGCCGCGCACGTTCGGGTTGAGCCGCTCGATGTCGGCCGCGACCTGGTCGCGGCTGCGCTCGTAGACCAGCTCGCGTCCCTTGATGCTGCCGACGTAGGCCATGCCGTTGCGGGTAGGCGTCAGCGCGCACTTCATGTTGTGCACCCCTTCGCCGAGGATCACCTCGATGCAGTCGGCCCGCTTGCTGAACACCACCACGTCCAGCGCCTGGCCGGTCTCGGTAACTTTGATCCTGATTTTCTCGTTGTTCATTGCTGCACATTATCACTCTGGCGCGAGATCTGGTGCCGCTGCCAGTAGTGGCCGAGGATCGCCTTGAAGCGCTCCTTCTCCTTGCCGAGCCCCGGCAGCTTGACCTTGGTGGTCTTCGCGCCGAGCCAGCCCTTCTCGTGGTGCGAGATCTCCAGCGTGTCGGCGGTGCCGAAGCTGCCGTCGTTGTATTTCATGCCGGCGACGTCGTCCCAGGGCATGCGCTGCTCGTGCTCCGGCAGCGTCATGCCGGCGTAGCCGACGAGGAGCTGCTTGCCGCCCTTGAGGTCGAACGCCACCGGCGGGAAGTACTTGAGCACCACCGCGCGCTCCTCCTCGGTGGCCGGCGCGTAGCGGTAGGCGAGGCTCTGCTCGTGCATCTCGGCGAAGCGCTGCTCGTACACCGCCCACAGCCGCTGCTCGATGTCGGCCGCGGTCGGCATGTCGGCGACCCAGCTCTGCGCCGAGGCGCTGGTCACCACCGCGCCGTAGTCCTTCTCCTCGATGCGATGGCCGACGTTCTCCATCCGCTCCAGCAGCGCCGGGTGCGAATCGAACGGATGCGGAATGCCCGCGGTCTTCATCGCGTCGACGAACTGCGCCGAGGTGGCGTAGGGCGCGAGCCCCGCGGCGACCTGCTGCGCGATGCCGAGCGAGCCGGCGTGGCGCAGGTCGCGCTCGAACAGCTTGCGCTCGATCTCGCCGCGGTAGCGCGCGTAGGCGGCGATCTTGATCAGCGAGCGCACGATTCCCGCCGGCGACACCGCGTCCGCGGCGGCGCGGTCGGCGAGGAACTCGCGCTGCCGGCTGTCGCGCTGCAGGGCGAACTCGAAGATCACGCGGTACATGTTCATCAGGTAGAACACGCTGATCGTCACCACGCGCTCGTACATCATCTGGCAGTAGTGGTCGTACTGCACGAGCCGCGGCCCGAGCGCCGCGCTGCTAGCCGTGTCGCCGCCGCGGAAATGCGCCAGCTCGTGCGCCAGCACCGCGTCGGCCTCGGTCCGGTCGAGCACCCGCAGCAGCGGCAGGCTGACGAACAGCGAGCGGCCCTTCAGCACCCGCTCGCCGACCGCGAGCGGCGCCTCGGTGACGAAGAAATTGGTGTCGATGCCGGCCACCAGGTGCTCGGGCGGCGCGGTGCCGATCTTCTTCGCCAGGTCGCGGATGTGCGACCAGATCGCCGGCGACTGCTCCGCGCCGATCGTCTCGCCGCCGATGCCGGTGGCGCGCGGCGGCCGCTTGAAGATGCACACCACCGCGTAGAACGCCGCCAGCGCCGCGCCGATGCCGGCGAGCGCGATGATCTTGACGAAGTAGACCTTGAAGAAGAACGCGGTCAGCCAGAAGGACAGCCACACCAGCATCGCGCCCTGCACCACCACCTTCGCCGCGCTCGCCAGGGTGAGCAGGTTCCAGCCGAGCACGAAGCTGACGTACTGGCTGCGGCGGTTGACGAAGGCGATCGCGCCGAGCGCCAGCACCGCGAGCAGCACGCCGAGGCCCGCCACCAGCGCCCAGAACGAGATCTTGCGCGCGAGATGGAACTGCCACAGCTCCGAGTATTCCCCGCATACCGCCGCCCGGTAGCGCGCGAAGTCCGGCGCGGCGTTGTCGCACGTGCTCGACGGCGGATTGGCGCGGAAGAACTCCTTGTTCTGCTGGCGCTGCGAGTCGGACAGCCGCTTGTCCTGGTCGATGGAGCGCTCGATCGCCGCCAGATAGTCCTGGTCGCGCTGCGGCTCGGCGTACCGCACGAACAGCCAGGTGCCGAGCGGCACCAGGAACAGCGACATCAGCGCCAGCAGGAAGATCTTGCCGACGCCCTTGCTGACCGAATCGGCTGCAGCCATCTCGCATCCCCCCCTTCGACCGTCCATTGTCGGCCTTCCGCGAGGATACGGCTGCCTACTTTTCCTCACTACAGATAGCGGCGCACGCGAGCCTTGTAGCTCAGATAGCTTTCACCGAACTTGCGCTCGAGATAGCGCTCCTCGCGCAAAACGACGCCAAAGTGCATGACGGGCAGCAGCACCGCCAATGCAACGACGCCCCACCAGCTGTTCATCGCCAGAGTCAGGCCGAGAAACAGAAAATTGAGCGCCAGGTAGAGCGGATTGCGGCTGATGCGAAACGGGCCGCGCATGACGACGCTCGTCGTGGGCAGCGCCGGGCTCACGTTGGTACCCGCGGCGCTCATGAGCATCTGGCCCCAGATCCCAAAGGCGCCGCCGACAGCCAGCAACGAAATGCCGAGCCAGAACGGCAGGCTGGAATCGGCGATGGGCAGCGGCCACGACCAGCGCGCCGCCAGCACGACCAGCAGGCCGACGCCGTAGAGCACCGGCGGAAGGATGATGACCCCTGGCTTGTCGGTCATTGCGGCTTGCGGAACACGACGCAGTAGCTGCCGAGCGGGCCCCTGCCCGGCCAGTCGTCGATCAGGCGATGCAGCTCAAACCCGCTGCCGGTCACTTCGCGGCTGACGGACTGCATCGGCACGCCGAACCCGCCGCGGCCGAGGAAAAACGGCGGCGGGAAGTCGATCACCGCGAGCACGCCGCCCGGCCGCAACGCGCGCAGCAGGCTGGCGTTGGTCGCCGATGGTTCGGTCAGATGGTGATACACGCGGCGCAGCACGATCGCGTCGCAGCAGTTCGGCGGCAGTCCGGTCTCGCCGCTGCGCCCTTCGAGCACCGTCACGTTGCCGAGCCCGGCGGCGGCCGCCGCCTCGCGCAGCCGCTGCAGGCGGCCCGGATCGATGTCGGTGGAGAAGACGCGCCCCTTCGACCCCACCTCCCTCGCAAGCGCGACGGTCAGCCCACCCTTGCCTGCGCCGACATCCGCGACGACCTTCCCTGCCTCGAGCGCGAGCACCTGCCTGAGGCGCGACATCTCCTCGCTCTCGGCGCGAAAGCCGAACCCGCTCCAGTTCTCGCATCCGGAGCAGACCGCTGAGAGCACGAGCGCAACGGCCGCTGTAGCGCTTGGGCGCATGCTCCGTACTGTGCCAATTCAAGTCGACTTGAAGTCAAGCGGGTCTTACGCATAGACGATTGCGCCGACGATTACCGCTGCATCCAGGCCAACCCACCCGACGCAAGGCAGATAGATGTTCTTGTCGCCTTTCTGAAATCCGTACCAGAACCAGAGGATGGCGGAAAGAAGATAGGCGCTCCAGGACAGCACGGAAACTCCGGCGGCCTGGTGGCCGACCCAAATGGTCAGCACCTGCGGCAGCGTCATGAGCATCGTGAACACCGACATGCCGCCCAGGACCCGGCTCAGCATCGTTTCGGAGCGGGAGGCGACCCCCGC
>DASUZH010000150.1:0-2853 GCA_036376975.1 Burkholderiales bacterium
CCTTCTGTGAAAGGAGAAGACGGTCGCCGAGGAGGGCACCCGTTTCGTCGAGCCCCTTCTGATCCACATCGGCAATTGCTATGCGCATGCCTTCTGCCGCAAAGGCGAGAGCCATCGCACGGCCGAGGCCGCTGCCGCCGCCGGTGATCGCGGCGGTCTTGCCTTTCAGTTCCTTCATTGCGCCTCCAGCCAGTCGCGGGCCTCGCGCCACAGGCTATCGCGGAACCGCTCGCGAAAGAAGCCGAAGTGGCCGATGCTTTTCTCGTTGAGATCGGACGGCGATACGCGCCGTATCTCGGGTTTCGAGCTCGGATAGAGGACCGCCAGTTCCTCGACCGCGCGCTCGGGCGCGAAGCGGTCGTCGCTGATCGCGTAGAGCCGGATCGGGGCGGTGAAGCGCGCGTACTCGCGCTCGACGCCGAGGTCGCCAACCAGATACTTCGGGTGGCGGCACCAGCGCGCCCACTCGATCATCACCCCGGTCGGCAGGTCCTCGCCCAGGCCGAGGCGCGAGCCCGGGAAGTAGCCGAAAAGGCGCGGCGTCAGGGGCAGGCCGATATGCGTCGCGAGCCACATCCAGGTCGTGCCGACCGGCGCCGGCCAGTGGCGCCAGTAGCCGCTCTGCGAGCCCACGGTGAGCGCAGCGGCGATGCGCTCCGGCCGCGGCAGCAGGCCGAAGGCCTGGCCGCCGAAGCTGTGGCCGATCGTCAGCAGTTTGTACCTGGAAAAACTGCTCTCCAGGAAATCAAGCGCGCAAGCAGAATCGAGCTGGGCCCAGTCGCGCATGCGCGCGCGCACCGAGCGCAGCGGTTCGTGAAGCGAAAGTCCGATGCCGCGGTAGTCGAAGGTGAGCACGGTGAAGCCGCGCTCGGCGAGATAGGCGGAGAACTTGCCGTAGTACTGCTGCGGCACGCCGGTCGCCGCCATGACCAGCACCGCGCGGCCGTTCGAGGCGACGGGCTCGAACAGCGTCGCGCCGATGCGGTAGCCGTCGGCCGCGGTCAGCTCCATGAGTGCCAGAGCATGAAGCCGCCGCCGAACAGGATCAGGCCTTCCATGAACAGCACGTGCAGGTGCGCGTGCATGCGCTGCACCAGCCAGGCGCCGAGCGCGCTGCCCGGTATCGAGGCGACGCCGATCACCACGCCGGCGAAGAAATGCTCGCCGTCGAGCAGGTCGAAGCGGCCGAACAGCAGCGCCTTGGAGAAGTCGAGCGCGATGGTGACCAGCGCGTCGGTGGCGAGCACCGCCGGGCCGGCGAGGCCGGCGCCGAGCAGCAGCGAGACGAGGATTACCCCGGTGCCCGTAGCTACCCCGCTCGCCAAGCCGAACAGGCCGCCCCCAGTGACCAGGCCTCCTGTCCCGATGACTATGTTTCGCTTCTTCAGCAGGCGGCGCATCGGCACGAACGCGATGATCATCAGGCCGAGCACCACGCCGAGCGTGCGCGCGTCGAGGATGCTGTAGATCCAGGTGCCGAGCACGAGGAACGGCAGGGCGCTCGCCAGCACGATGAGGAAGGTGCGCCGGTCGAGCTGCTTGCGGTAGAACCAGAAGCGGCCCGAGTTGATGATCACCCCGGCCACCGCCAGCACCGGCACCAGCGCCTTGACGCCGATCAGCGGCGTGAGCGCGGCGGTGAGGATGATGCCGGTGCCGAAGCCGCCGACCGCGCCGATCACCGCGGCGCCGAGGCCGAGCAGCGCCACCGCCGCGAGGGTGAACGCGTCGAGCAGCAAGCTAGCGCGGCACCGGGCGCGGGCGCCCTTCGCGGTCGATGGCGACGTAGGTCAGCGTCGCCTCGGTCACCTTGACGGTCTCCGGGTCCTCCGGCCGGCGCTCGGCCCACACCTCGACCGTGACGGTGATCGAGGTGGTGCCGACGCGCTGCACGTCGACGTAGAACGAGAGCACGTCGCCGATCTGCACCGGCTGCTTGAAGACGAACTCCTTCACCGCCACGGTGGCGACGCGGCCGCGCGCCAGGCGGTGCGCGACGGTGCCGCCGGCGATGTCGACCTGCGACATGATCCAGCCGCCGAAGATGTCGCCGTTCTGGTTGGCGTCGGCCGGCATCGGCACGACGCGCAGCGCCGGGATCTTTCCTTCCGGGGGCTTCTCCACTACTTCTTGTCGTTCAGGTAATGCAGCGGCCCGCCGCGGAACGGCGCGAAGCCGGTGCCGAAGATCAGGCCGCCGTCCGCCAGCTCGGCGTCGGCGACGATGCCTTCCTTCACCGCGGCCTCGGCCTCGTGCAGGTAGGGCTCGATCAGCGAGTCGATCAGGCGCTGGTCGTAGGCATCCGCTTCTCCCTTGACCGCTTTGCCCTTCTCCCAGCGGTAGATGCCCTGGCCGGATTTCTTGCCGAGCTGGCCGAGCGCCACCTTGTCGGCGAGGAATTTTGGCACCTCGGTGGCGCCCTTCGCCAGGCTCTTGCCGGCGGCGAGGCAGATATCGAGGCCGACCGTGTCGGCGAGCTCCGCCGGGCCCATCGGCATGCCGAACGCCTCCATCGCCTTGTCGAGGGTCTCCGGCTTGATGCCCTCGTCGATCATGCGGAAGGCGTTCTGCATGTACGGGCCGAGCACGCGGTTCACCAGGAACCCGGGCGCGTCCTTCACCGGCAGCGGCAGCTTGTCGATCTGGCGGACGAAGGCGGCGGCGTTCTTCGCAATTTCCGGTCTTGTTCTTTCACTACTTACTATTTCCACGAGTTGCAGCAGCGGCACCGGGTTGAAGAAATGGATGCCCACCAGCCGCGACGGATCCTTCAGCGCGGTGGCGATGTCGGCCAGCTTCAGGCTGGAGGTGTTGCTGGCGAGGATCGCCCCGGGCTTTGCAATCTTCTCCAGG
>DASUZH010000151.1:0-4891 GCA_036376975.1 Burkholderiales bacterium
CTCAGGCGGCTCAACGCCGCGGGCTACGGCAAGGGCGACCCGCGGCTGAAGCTGACCCTGATGCACAACCCGGTCGGCGCCTTCCTCGCCGGCGACCAGAAGTCGATGGAGAAGGAGTGGAAGGAAGGCCTCGCCGCGAACCACGGCGTCAGCTTCGACAGCCTGATCGCGCTCAACAACATGCCAATCTCGCGCTTCCTCGAATGGCTCGAGATATCGGGCAACCTGCAGTCGTACATGGAGCTGCTGGTCAACGCCTACAACCCGGCGGCCGTAGCCGGCCTGATGTGCCGCAACACGCTTTCCGTCGGCTGGGACGGGCGCGTCTACGACTGCGATTTCAACCAGATGCTCGAGCTCGACGCGCGCTACGCCGACGACCGGCCGGTGCACATCCGCGACTTCGGTCCCGCGCGGCTGCAGCTGCGCTCGATCGTCACCGCGCGCCACTGCTTCGGCTGCACCGCCGGCGCCGGCAGCTCCTGTGGCGGCGCGATTGCCTAGGGCGCTCCTTGTCCTCCTGAGTATCATTGCCGGCAATTCCCTTGCCCAGTCTCCCGTCACCGATGCATCCGGCCGCGAGATCCGCCCGCCGGCGAAGGTCGAGCGCGTGTACGCCGCCGGCCCTCCAGCCGGCCTTCTGGTGTTCGCCATCGCGCCGGACAAGCTGACCGGCTGGACGCGCGGCATGCGGCCGAACGAGGCGCAGTTCTTCGACGAGAAGTACGCGCGGCTCCCCGAGCTCGGCCGGCTCACCGGCCGCGGCAACACCGCCAACGTCGAGGTGGTGCTGAAGGCGAAGACCGACCTGATCGTCGACGTCGGCTCGACCGGCGCCACCCTCGCCTCGCTCGCCGGCCAGGTGCAGGAGCAGACGAAGATTCCGTATGCGCTGTTCGACGGGCGCATCGAGGGCACGCCTGCGGCCCTCCGGTCGCTTGGAAGGCTGATGGGGAACGAAGCCGAGGCGGAGAAGCTTGCAGGCTGGTATGAAACCCAGCTCAGAGACATCAAGCAGAGGACTGCGCGCGTCTCCTCCCGTCCGCTCGTCTACTACGGCCGCGGCACCTCGGGCCTGCAGACCGGCGGCAAGGGATCGATCAACGTCGAGGTGCTGGAGATCCTCGGCGCGCGCAACGCCGCCGCCGAGGCGCGAGCCGGGCTCGTCACGGTGTCGCTCGAGCAGGTGATCGTGTGGAACCCGGAGGTGATCCTGACCACCGACCCGAACTACTGGAAGTCGATCTGGGACGACCCCCGCTGGCGCAGCGTGAAGGCGGTGGCGGCGAAGCGGGTCTATCTCTCCCCGCACCTGCCGTTCGGCTGGTTCGACTTCCCGCCCGGGGCGAACCGGCTGCTGGGCGTGTGGTGGGCGGGCAGGCTGCTCTACCCGAAGGAGTTCGACGTCGACCTGCGCGCCAAGGTGGTCGAGTTCCACCGCCTGTTCTATCACCGCGAGCCGAGCGCGGCGCAGCTGGATGCGATGCTGAACGAGCCGGGCGTGCTTCCCAAATGAATTCCCGCGCACTGACGTATCTCCTGGCGGCCGGTGCCCTCCTCGGCCTGACGGCTCTCGCGTTTGCAGTCGGGAGGTATCCCGTATCTCTCGCGGAGATGGTTTCGTTCATCCTCGGCCAGCCGGTCCCCGCCAACGTCGAAACCGTGATCCTCCAGGTGAGGGGGCCGCGCGTGCTCGCCGCGCTGGTGGTCGGCGCGGCGCTTGCCGCCGCCGGCACGGCGTACCAGGGCATGTTCCGCAACCCGCTCGTCTCGCCCGACATCCTCGGCGTCTCGACCGGGGCGGCGCTGGGCGCGGTGCTGGGGATATTCCTCTCCCAGGGAATCGTCTTCATCCAGATCTTCGCCTTCGCCGGCGGCCTGATGGCGGTGGGCCTGGTGTACTGGATCGGCTCGCGCCTGCGCGGCCACGACCCGCTGCTCGCGCTGGTGCTCACCGGCGTGGTGATCGGCACGCTGCTCGGCTCCGCGATCGCCCTGCTCAAGTACCTCGCCGACCCGTACAACCAGCTGCCCGCCATCACCTACTGGCTGCTCGGCAGCCTGGCGTCGATCACGCCGCGCGACCTCGGCGCCGCCGCGCCGCTCGCGCTGCTCGGCCTCGCGCCGATGCTGCTGCTGCGCTGGCGCATGAACCTGCTCGCGCTGCCCGACGACGAGGCGCGCGCGCTCGGCGTCGACACCCGCAAGCTGCGCACCATCGTGGTCGCGGCGGCGACGCTGATGACCGCCGCCGCGGTCGCGGTGAGCGGCATCATCGGCTGGGTCGGCCTGCTGATCCCGCACGCCGCGCGCCTGCTGGTCGGCCCGGACTTCGGCCGCCTGCTGCCGCTCGCCATGCTGCTCGGCGCGGCGTTCCTGCTTGCGGTCGACACGGTCTGCCGCACGCTCGCCACCATCGAGGTGCCGCCGGGGGTGCTCACGGCGCTGATCGGCACGCCCTTCTTCCTCTGGCTGTTCGCGCTGGCGCGGAGGAGCTGGTAGTGCTCAAGGTCGATTCCCTCGCCTTCGGCTTTCCCGGCCGCACCATCGGCCGCGACGTGAGCTTCGCGCTCGCCGACGGCGAGGTGATGTGCGTGCTCGGCCCCAACGGCGGCGGCAAGACCACGCTGTTCAGGACGGTCCTGGGTCTTCTTGCGAAGCACTCCGGATCCATCACGCTCGGGAGTCGTGACATCGAGAATCTCGGCAGGCCGGAGATCGCCAGGCTCATCGGCTATGTGCCGCAGGGTCACAGCGGCTACTTCGCGTATACGGTGCGCGACTTCGTGCTGATGGGCCGCACCGCGCACATGGGAATCTTTTCCACTCCTTCGAAAAAGGACCTGGAAGTCGCGGAGCGGGCCCTCGCCTCGCTCGAGATGAGCCACCTCGCCGGGCGCCCGATCACCGAGATCTCCGGCGGCGAGCGCCAGCTCGCGCTGGTGGCGCGCGCTCTGGCGCAGGAGCCGCGCCTGCTGGTGCTCGACGAGCCGACCGCGAGCCTCGACTTCGGCAACCAGGTGCGGGTGCTGGAGCGCATCGCGGCGCTGGCGAAGACCGGCATCGCGATCCTGTTCTCCAGCCACGACCCCGACCACGCCTTCCTCTGCGCGCAGCGCGCGCTGCTCCTCGCCGAGGGCCGCGCGCTCGAGATCGGCGCGCCGCGCGAGGTGATCCGCCCGGACACGCTGCAGCGCCTCTACGGCGTGTCGGTGCAGGTCCTGCCGCTGGCCGGCGGCGGCCATACCTGCTTGCCCGCCATCGGGCGCTGATCTAGACTCCTCCTGCAACCTGTCGGGAACGCAGGCTCCCGGCATCCCAAGACGGCGGTCCGTCCAAGCTCTGCGGCAACTCTCAAGGAGAGAGCTATGGACGCGTTCATCACCGCCGCCGCATTGCGGCAATCCCTCGCTTCCCCCCGTCCTCCGCTGCTGATCGACGTGCGCCGGCAGCCGGCGTACCTGGGCGCCGCCGACACCATCCGCGGCGCGCTGCGCCGCGATCCCGGCAGGGTCGATCTCTGGAAGGACACGCTTCCCGCCGGCCGCGAAGTCGTTGTTTATTGCGTGCACGGCCACGAAGTGAGCCAGGGCGTCGCCAAGGCGCTCGGCGCGCGCTATCTGGAGGGCGGCATCGAGGCCTGGCGCGCGACCGGCGGCGAGCTGGCGCGCAAAGCCGCCGGAGCGAGCTCGCGCTGGGTGACGCGCGAGCGGCCGAAGATCGACCGCATCGCCTGCCCGTGGCTGATCCGGCGCTTCATCGATCCGCAGGCCGAGTTCCTGTACGTCCCGGTGGCCGACGTGCGCCGCATCGCCACGGAAAGAGACGCGGTGCCGTACGACATCCCCGACGTCAAGTTCAGCCATGAAGGCGAGCGCTGCAGCTTCGACGCCTTCCTCAAGGCCTTCACTCTCGGCGAGCCTGCGCTGGACGAGCTGGCGACCATCGTGCGCGGCGCCGATACCGGCCGCCTGGATATCGCGCCGCAGGCCGCCGGCCTGCTCTCGGTCTCGCTCGGCCTGTCGCGCCTGTACAAGGACGACCACGAGATGCTCGAGCACGGCATGGTGGTCTACGATGCGCTCTACGCCTGGTGCAGGGACGGAAAAGAAGAAACGCACACGTGGACACCCGAAGCGTACAAGTAGGTGCACCCCCCGTCGCCTTCGCTGACGCTCTGCGCGTCTGGCTGAAGATCGGCTGCCTGGGGTTCGGCGGGCCGGCCGGCCAGATCGCGCTGATGCACCGCGTGCTGGTCGACGAGAAGAAGTGGGTCGACGAGGCGCGCTACCTGCACGCGCTCAACTTCTGCATGCTGCTGCCCGGGCCGGAGGCGCAGAAGCTCGCCACCTACGTCGGCTGGCTGCTGCACGGCGTGAAGGGCGGGCTCGCCGCCGGCATCCTGTTCGTGCTGCCCGGCGCGCTGGTGATGCTGGCGGTGAGCCTGCTCTACGTCGCGGGCCAAGGCATCCCGGTGGTGGAAGGCGCCCTGTTCGGCATCAAGGCCGCCGTGCTCGTCATCGTGGTCGAGGCGCTGATCCGCATCGGTCGCCGCGGCCTGAAGACGCGGCTCCTCATCGGCATCGCGGCGGGGGCGTTCGTGGGCATCTTCTTCCTCGACCTGCCCTTCCCGCTCATCGTCGCCGGGGCCGCGGCGATCGGCTACTACGCGACGGATGCGCGGCAGACCGCCCCCGCGCCGCCGGCCGCGCGCGGACGCTGGCGGCAGTTCGCGGCGGCGACCGTCGTCGGCCTCGCCCTGTGGTGCGCCCCGCTCGCGCTCGCCGCCGTCCTGCTCGGCGGCGGGCATGTCATGACGCAGATCGGCCTGTTCTTCTCCAAGCTTGCGGCGGTCAGCTTCGGCGGCGCCTACGCCCTGCTCTCATACATG
>DASUZH010000152.1:0-5317 GCA_036376975.1 Burkholderiales bacterium
CTGGTCGTGCCCTGGTCGAGCGCGAGGACGTATTTCACGCGCGGATTCTACGTCACGCCGGCAGCGGCCTTTACTTCCCGGAAGCAACCGCGAAGCGCACGAGCTCGGCGATGTTGCGCACACCGAGCTTCTCCATGATGCGCGTCTTGTGGACCTCCACGGTGCGCGGGCTGATGCCGAGGGCGTTGCCGATCTCCTTCGCATGCAGCCCGCGCGCGGCGTGCTCGAGCACCTCGCGCTCGCGCGGCGTCAGCGCCGCGAGCCTGGCTGCGTCGGCGGCGCGTTCCTCGGACAGGGCGAGCCGCCTCTCCTCGCGCGCGAACGCCTTGTGGATCGCCTCGCGCAGTTGCGCGTGGTCGAAGGGCTTCTCGAGGAAGTCGACCGCCTTGCCGTGAAATGCGGCGCGCGCCGACTGCACATCGCCATGCGCGGTCATGATGATCACCGGCAGCGCGCTGCCGCGGTTGCGCAGCTCGGTCTGCACCTCGATGCCGCTACGCCCCGGCAGGCGCAGATCGGCGACCACGCAGCCGGTCCATTCGGCGCGCCAGGCGACGAGCAGCGCCTCGGCGTCGGCGAACAGCGCGGTGCGATAGCCGGCCAGCCCGAGCATCAGGGCGAGCGAATCGCGCACCGACGCGTCGTCGTCGACGATGTAGACTGTCAGCCCGGGCTGCATGGCAGGATCAGGTGGAACTCGCCGTGACTGCCGGCGCGCGCCTCGAGGGAGCCGCCGTGCGCCTCGGCGATGGCGCGGCTGATGGCGAGACCGAGGCCCATGCCGGTCGGCTTGCCGGAAATGAACGGCTCGAACACGCGCTCGCGCGCCTCGGCGCTGATGCCCGGTCCTTCGTCCTCGATCACCAGGCGCAGGCGGTCGTCACCGTGCTTCGCGGCCGAGACCGTGACGCGGCCGGCGCCGCCCAGCGCCTCAGCGGCGTTGGCGAGCAGGTTCCTCAACACCAGCTCGATCTGCAGCCGATCGATGTAGAGCGCGGGCAGTGCCGGCTCCAGGCGCAGGTCGACGCCGACCGGACGCGTGCCGACCACCTGCCGGACGATGCGGCGGATCATCACCTCCAGCTCGGCGCCAGGCACATCCTCCAGCCGTGTGGTGCCGGCGCGGAAGAAATCGCGCAAGCGCCTTACCACGTCGGCCGCCCGCTCCGCCTCCCCGAGCATCTTCGTCACGACCTCCGGCACCTGGTCGTGCGTGTCGCGGCGCGCAAGCAACTCGAGCGCGGCGTGACCGTAGTTCGACAGGGCCGTCAGCGGCTGATTGACCTCGTGCGCGATGGCGCCCGCCATCTCGCCGGCGGCCGCGAGACGAAGCGACTGGCGC
Source organism: Burkholderiales bacterium (assembly GCA_036376975.1). Taxonomy (GTDB): domain Bacteria; phylum Pseudomonadota; class Gammaproteobacteria; order Burkholderiales; family SG8-39; genus SCGC-AG-212-J23. The sequence goes on from DASUZH010000152.1 coordinate 1,343, forward strand.
AGGTCCTCGGTGGCTCGGCTGCGCTCGTCCACCATCATGCCGAGGTAGAGCCCGGTCAGCGTTAGCACCGCCACCAGCGCCTGAAGCTCGACCACGGGCAGGTCCGCCGCGGCATCGCCGCGGATCGCGAGCACGACGCCGATCTGGACGATCGCGGTCGCCACCACCGCACCGTTCAGGCCGCCGCGCGCCGCGATCCAGATCAGCGGGACGAACAGCAGGTAGAAGTGGCGCGACGGATCGCCGCCCAGCGCCGCGAATATCAGCCAGAGCGTGGCGCCGAGCGCAGCTACCTGAAGGATCGATTCGGCTCGCTTCGCCAGGCGCAGCATGGCCGCGCGGCGCTCGGCGTCGACGACGGCGAGCAGGAGCGGCGCCGTCACCAGGATCCCGACCGCGTCGCCGATCCAGAAACGCAGCCAGGCGTCGGGCATCGGCACCTCGTCGAGCAGCCTTGCAGCGCGCAGGACGCCGATGAACGCAGCGCCGATGACCGCGGTGCCCATGACCACCGCCGATACGAACAGCGTGAGGTGCCGCGTGCTGCGCAGAACCGCCCCGCCCAGCACGGAATGCAGAGCCGCGGCGATGCCGGCATAGCCGGCCGCCAGGACGAAGGAGGTGAGCGCCGTGATCGCATAACCCGCAGGCGCGTGACGGATCATGAGGTCGGCGCAGAACACCGTCGCGAGCACGACCGGCAGATGGCGCAAGCCGCCGAGCAGCATCCAGGCCACCGCGAGCGCAGGCTGCGGGTTCCACGGCGTGATGCTGAACGGGCCGAGCGGGTCGATGTAGCTCGTCCAGTCGAGCGCGATGTAGCAGGGGGCGAAGACTGCGGCGTCGCGGAGGTAGCGTGCGGCGGGGGACATGCGGACAGCCGCATCTTCTGCCGCGCCGCGCGCCGGCGCAAGTAAGTAAAAGCCCTTACGCGCTCTTGCGACTGCAAGGCGGGCCCCGCGGCCGCTAGGGTTGCGCCATGAATCCACAGGCCATCGAGATCCTTGCCGCCGCGCTGTTCGCGCTCGCAGTCGCGCACACTTTTTCCACCCGCTATTTCGAGCACCTCGCTCATTCGCGCACCGCGCATTCCGGGTTGTGGCACCTGTTGGGCGAGGTCGAGACGGTATTCGGCTTCTGGGCGTTGCTGCTGCTCGCGGCGATGGCGCTGTGGCTGGGCTGGGGCGCGGCCACCGAGTACCTCGACTCGCGCCGCTTCGTCGAACCGATGTTCGTGTTCGTCATCATGGTGGTGGCGGCCAGCCGCCCGGTGATGCAACTCGCTCACGGCGCCACCAACCTAGCAGCCCGCGCACTGCCGCTCGCACCGCAGTTGTCGCGCTTCTTCCTCGCCCTTTCGCTGGTGCCGCTGCTCGGCTCCGTCATCACCGAGCCGGCGGCGATGACGCTCGCCGCCCTCATGCTGCGTGACCAAGTGTTTTCCCGCGACGTCTCGCGGCGCCTGAAGTACGCCACGCTCGGCGCGCTGTTCGTGAACGTGTCGATCGGCGGCACCCTGACCAACTTCGCCGCGCCGCCGATCCTGATGGTGGCGGCGAAATGGGACTGGAGCACGGGGTACATCTTCGCCACGCTCGGCTGGAAGGCGGCGATCGCCGTGCTGATCAACGCGGGGCTGACGGCCTTCCTGTTCAGGAAGGAACTGGCGCGTATCGCGCACACCATGCAAGCGCCGCGTCGGGTGCCCGCGATATTCGTGGCTCTGAATCTGCTGCTGCTCGCCGGCGTGGTGCTCGGTAACCACGATCCCGAGGTGTTCATGGGCCTGTTCCTGGTGTTCCTCGGCCTGGCCGAGGCGTACCGGCGGCACCACGACCGGCTGCTGCTGCGCGAGGGCCTGATGGTCGCGTTCTTCCTCGCCGGCCTGGTGGTGCTCGGCGGGCTGCAGCGCTGGTGGCTGCAGCCGACGCTGTCGAGCCTCGATGAGACTGCGTTGTTCTACGGCGCGGCGGCGCTGACCGCAATTACCGACAACGCCGCGCTGACCTACCTTGGCTCTCTCGTGGACGGCGTCTCGGACGAGTTCAAGTACGCGCTGGTCGCCGGCGCGGTGGCCGGCGGCGGCCTGACGGTGATCGCGAATGCGCCGAATCCGGCCGGTTTTGCGATCCTGAAGGACTCGTTCGAGGATCGCGCTATCAGTGCGCTATGGCTGTTCATCGCGGCGCTACCGCCTACCGCGGTGGCGATACTGTGCCTGCGCGGACTAGGTGGCAACTTCGGCGAGGTGTTCGATCTCGCCCGCTGGGCGGCATGGTTCGGCGAGCTCGACCGCGCCTTCCTGTTTCTGCTGGCGCTGCCATTCGTCGTCGCGATCGTCGGACTGTGGGCGGAATACCGTGACAAAGGACGCTAGAATGCGCGCCTTATGCCGCTGCCGGTCACGGAAATCGAGCGCGAGCTCACCCACACGCGCCGCGTCCGCTACGAGGGCTACAAGCGTGCAGACGGCCTGTGGGACATCGAGGCGCACCTCACCGACGTCAAGAACCACGACTTCAGGCTGAAGACCGGGGTGCGCCGCGCCGGCCAGGCGGTGCACGACATGTGGCTGCGCGTCACCATCGACCGCAGCTTCACCATCGTCGCGGCCGAGGCCTCCTCCGACGTGGTGCCGTATCCCGGCGGCTGCGAGAGCATCGCGCCGGCCTACCGGGGGCTGGTCGGCTTGAGCCTGATCAAGGATTTCCGCCGCAAAACGCGCGAACTTCTCGGCGGCGTGCGCGGCTGCACGCACCTCACCGAGATGCTGGGCGGGCTGCCGACGGCGGCGATCCAGACTTTCGCGGGGGAGATGCCCGAGGAGCGCGAGGACGGCCGGAAGCCTTTCCAGCTCGACCAGTGCCACGCGCTCGAGACCACCACCGAGACGGTGCGCAGGCTGTATCCAAAATGGCACAGGACTAAATGAAAATCCACGAGTACCAGGGGAAGGAAATCTTCAGGAAGTTCGGCTTGCCGACGCCCCGAGGAATCGCCTGCTTTTCGGTCGAGGAAGCCGTCGCCGCGGCGCAGAAGCTCGGCGGCCCGGTCTGGGTGGTGAAGGCGCAGATCCACGCCGGCGGCCGCGGCAAGGGCGGCGGCGTCAAGCTGGCGCGTTCGCTCGACGACGTGCGCAAGCTCTCCGGCGAGATCCTCGGCATGCAGCTCAAGACCCACCAGACCGGCCCGGACGGCCAGAAGGTGCGCCGCCTGCTGATCGAGGAAGGCGCCGACATCAAGAAGGAGTACTACGTCGCCGCCGTGACCGACCGCGGCACGCAGAACGTCGCGGTGATGGCCTCCAGCGAAGGCGGCATGGACATCGAGGAAGTGGCCCACGCCACGCCCGAGAAGATCATCAAGGTCTTCGTCGACCCGGCCACCGGCCTGAGTGACGCGCAGGGCAAGCAGCTCGCACAGGGCATCGGCGTGCCCGATGCCTCGCAGGCCCAGGCCATCGACGTGTTCAAGAAGCTCTACAAGTGCTACATGGACACCGACGCGTCGCTCGCCGAGATCAACCCGCTGATCCTCGAGGGCAACGGCAACATCAAGGCGCTGGACGCGAAGTTCAACTTCGACTCCAACGCGCTGTTCCGCCACCCCGAGATCGTGGCCTACCGCGATCTGGATGAAGAAGACCCGGCCGAGATCGAAGCCAGCAAGTTCGACCTCGCCTACATCCAGCTCGACGGCAACATCGGCTGCCTGGTCAACGGGGCCGGCCTCGCGATGGCCACCATGGACACCATCAAGCTGTTCGGCGGCGAGCCGGCCAACTTCCTCGACGTGGGCGGTGGCGCCACTGCCGAGAAGGTGACCGAAGCCTTCAAGATCATGCTGCGCAACCCGAACCTGAAGGCAATTCTCGTCAACATTTTCGGCGGCATCATGCGCTGCGATGTGATCGCAGAAGGCGTCATCGCCGCCAGCCGCGCGGTTGGCCTGAAGGTGCCGCTGGTGGTGCGCATG
>DASUZH010000153.1:0-2818 GCA_036376975.1 Burkholderiales bacterium
CGACCAGGTGCTGCCGTGGGATGTTTCTGAATTCACGAAAATAAGATCTGAGGATTTCGAGGCGCTGATAGCCCTAAGTCCGGAAATCCTGCTGCTCGGCACCGGTCCGCAGCAGCGCTTCCCTCATCCGCGCCTTACGCAGCCCCTCGCCGAAGCCGGCATCGGCGTCGAGGTTATGGACCTCAAGGCCGCCTGCCGCACGTTCAACATCCTGGTCGCCGAGGAGCGCAGGGTCGCAGCTGCCCTGCTCTTCGCATGAGCATGTTTTTGAATTTTGAAAAGAAGAAGGTCAGGACCAGCGGCGCGACCATCAATCTCAGGATGGGCGGCAAGGGCGATCCGGTCCTCCTCCTGCACGGTTATCCGGAAACGCATGTCATGTGGCACAAGGTCGCGCCGGATTTGGCGCGCGACTACACCGTGGTGTGCGCCGACCTGCGCGGCTACGGCGATTCCTCCAAGCCGAGGGGCGTGCCCGGCCACCTCAACTATTCCAAGCGCGCGATGGCGCTCGACATGGCCGAGGTCATGAGCGCGCTCGGCCACCAGCGCTTCCACGTCGTCGGCCACGACCGCGGCGGCCGCGTCGCGCACCGCCTGGCGCGCGACCACGGCCGGCGCGTGAAGTCGCTCACCGTGCTCGACATCTCGCCGACGCTGAAGATGTACGAGAGCACCAACATGCAGTTCGCCAAGGCCTACTACCACTGGTTCTTCCTGATCCAGAAGGCGCCGCTGCCCGAGAAGATGCTCGCCTCCCTGGGCCCGCGCTACATCCTCGGCCGCATCGGCCGCAGCCATGGCGGGCTGAAGCATTTCACGCCGGCCGTGCAGCGCGAATACATCCGCTGCTTCGATCCGCACTCGACCTGCGAGGACTACCGGGCGGCGGCCACCATCGACCTCGTCCACGATAGAAAAGAGAAGTCCAGACTCAAGATGCCAGTCCTTGCGCTCTGGGGGAAGCAGGGCGTCGTCGAAGCCCTGTTCGACTGCCTCGCCGACTGGCGCGAGGTCGCCGCCGACGTGCGCGGCCGCGCCCTGCCCTGCGGGCATTTCATTCCGGAGGAGCTGCCGCGGGAGTTGCTCGCCGAGCTGCGCCGGTTTCTGAAAGGCCTTTGATTTCAGCCTTCTAAGCGCTTGCTTGCAGGCGCAATAAAAAACGTGTCTACTGAAAGCGTTGCGTATCAATGCTAAGAATGCGGCTTAGAACGCGGCCTGGATGCTAGGAAAGCCCGTCCCGGACTTTTCCCTGCCCTCCACCAGCGGGACCCCGTTCCGGCTCTCGGACGCCCGCGGCAGCAAGCTGGTCCTGTACTTCTACCCCAAGGACAACACCCCGGGCTGCACGCTCGAGGGCGCCGGCTTCCGCGACGCCTACAAGGAATTCAAGCGCGCCGGCGGCGAGGTGTGCGGCGTGTCGCGCGACTCGCTCGCCTCGCACCAGAAGTTCAAGGACAAGATGAAGTTTCCGTTCGAGCTGCTGGCCGACGAGGACGAGGCGGTCTGCAAGCAGTTCGGCGTGATGAAGATGAAGAACATGTACGGGAGAAAGGTCCGCGGCATCGAGCGCAGCACCTTCGTCGTCGACTCGAAAGGGGTGCTGGCGCGCGAGTGGCGCGGGGTTCGAGTACCAGGTCATGTCCAGGAGGTATTGAACTTTGTTAAAGCCCTATGATGTCGAACCGGCCGCAGCAGAGTTGTCCGAGTCTCCGATGAAGCAGAAGTCCTCCCGTACCAGCCGCAAGCCGAAGGTCAAGAAGCTGTTCGTAGTCGACACCAACGTCCTGATGCACGACCCGACCAGCCTGTTCCGCTTCGAGGAGCACGACGTCTACCTGCCGATCGGCACGCTGGAGGAGCTCGACGCCAACAAGAAGGGCCTGTCGGACGTCTCGCGCAACGCGCGCCAGGCGAGCCGCTTCCTCGACGAAATCGTCTCCACGCAGGACACCGACATCAAGGCCGGCCTGCAGATCCGCATCAAGGACGGCCAGGCGGCGAAGGGGCGCCTGTTCCTGCAGACCGAGGCGATCAACGGCGAGCTGCCCGCCAACCTGCCGCTCGGCAAGACCGACAACCAGATCCTCTCGGTGGTGCGCTACCTGCAGGCCAAAGAACCGCAGCGCGAGGTCGTGCTGGTGTCGAAGGACATCAACATGCGCATCAAGGCGCGCGCCCTCGGGCTCGCCGCCGAGGACTACTTCAACGACAAGGTGCTGGAAGACGCCGACATGCTCTACAGCGGCGTGCGCCCGCTGCCGCGCGACTTCTGGAACAGCCACGGCAAGGAGCTCGAGTCGTGGAAGAAGGACGGCCACACCTTCTACCGCCTGCACGGGCCGCTGGTGCCCAAGCTGCACGTCAACGAGTTCGTCTACGACGAGTCGGGTGACCGCCCGCTGTACGCGCTGGTCAAGGAGGCCGCCGGCCGCACCGCGGTGCTCGAGACCCTGAAGGACTACACGCACTCGAAGAACTCGGTCTGGGGCATCAACGCGCGCAACCGCGAGCAGAACTTCGCGCTCAACCTGCTGATGAACCCGGCGGTCGACTTCGTCACCCTCGCCGGGCAGGCCGGCACCGGCAAGACGCTGCTCGCCCTCGCCGCCGGGCTGACCCAGGTGCTCGACGACAAGCGCTATACCGAGATCATCATGACGCGCGTCACGGTGCCGCTCGGCGAGGACATCGGCTTCCTGCCCGGCACCGAGGAGGAGAAGATGCTGCCGTGGATGGGCGCGCTGGAGGACAACCTCGACGTGCTGAACGCCTCCGACGAGTCGGGCGGCGAGTGGGGCCGCGCGGCGACGCGCGA
>DASUZH010000154.1:0-2934 GCA_036376975.1 Burkholderiales bacterium
CACGCTGCCCATCACCACGTGGCCCACCGTCGCCGGATCGACCTTGGCGCGCGCCACCGCCTCCTTGATCGCGATCGAGCCGAGCCTGGTCGCCGGAAACTCCTTCAGCGTCATGCCGTAGTCGCCGATCGCGGTACGAACGCCGGACACCACCACTACTTCGCGAGTCATTGCATTCTCCCGTAGAGATCGTGCGCGTCCGCACGATCGATCAATACGTATGCGAACTCCCCTGTCTTCCCGCCCCTGAAGTGCACCGCGCCGTCGATCTCGGGCGCGTCGGCGGTCGAGCGGCCCAGGCCGGGCGAATCGATGATCACCTCGACGGTCTCGCCGACCTTTGCTTGCAGGCGCTCGGCGCTGATTCTTTCCTGCACCTGCATGAACCTCTGCTTTCGGTCGGCCTTGACCTCGTCGGCGACCGGATCGGGCAGCCCGTTTGCCGCCGCGCCGTCGACCGGCGAGTACTCGAAGCAGCCGACTCGATCCAGTCTTGCCTCGTTCAGGAAATCAATCAGTTCGGAAAATTCCGCTTCCGTCTCGCCGGGAAAGCCGACGATGAACGTGCTGCGGATGGTGAGCTCGGGGCAGATCGCGCGCCAGGCGCGGATGCGCTCAAGGACCTTCTCAGCGCTCGCCGGGCGCTTCATCAGCTTGAGGATGCGCGGGCTGGCGTGCTGGAACGGCACGTCCAGGTACGGCAGGATCTTGCCGTCCGCCATCAGCGGGATGACTTCGTCGACATGCGGGTACGGGTAGACGTAGTGCAGCCTCACCCACACGCCCAGCTCGCCGAGCGAACGGCACAACTCGGTCATCCGCGTCTTGGTCGGCTTTCCATTCACAAAGCCGGTGCGGTATTTCACGTCGACGCCGTAGGCGCTGGTGTCCTGCGAGACGACCAGCAGCTCCTTCACGCCCGCCTTCACCAGGTTTTCAGCTTCCTGCATCACCTCGCCGATCGGCCGCGAGACCAGGTCGCCGCGCATCGAGGGAATGATGCAGAAGGTGCAACGGTGGTTGCAGCCTTCGGAGATCTTCAGATACGCGTAGTGCTGCGGCGTGAGCTTGATCCCCTGCGGCGGCACGAGATCCGTGAACGGATCGTGGGGCTTCGGCAGGTGCTTGTGCACGGCGTTCATGACTGCCGGCGTGTCGTGCGGGCCGGTGACCGCGAGCACCGCCGGATGAGCCTTCTCTATGACGCCTTCCTTGGCGCCCAGGCATCCGGTGACGATGACCCGCCCGTTCTCCGCCAGCGCCTCGCCGATGGCGTCGAGCGATTCCTCGACCGCGGCGTCGATGAAGCCGCAGGTGTTGACGATCACCAGGTCGGCGCCGGCGTAGTCGGGCGCGGTCTGGTACCCCTCGGCGCGCAGCTGCGTGAGGATGCGCTCGGAGTCGACGAGCGCTTTCGGACAACCGAGGGAGACGACGCCGACTTTGGGTGCGGCTTTGCTACTTCTTCTCAGGATCGCTCTTCGACTGCTGGGGGAAGCCGGGGAAGTTCATGCCGGTGAACATGTTGCGCGCCTGGCTGTGCATGTTTTCCTGGAACTGCGCGAACATCTTCTGGCTCTGCTCCATGTAGGCCTGCATCAGGCTCTGCATCGCCGGGCCCTGCAGGTTCATGAACTGCGCCCACAGGTCCTGCGTGCCGCGCGCGCTGTCGCCGTACATGCGCGTCGACTGCTCCTGCAGCGTCTTCTGGATGTCGTGGAAGGCGCGGATGTTCTTCTCGAGGTAGGTGCCCATCAGGCCCTGCATCGCGTTGCCGTAGAAGCGGATCAGCTGCGACAGCAGGTCGGAGGAGAACATCGGCAGGCCGCCCTGCTCTTCCTCGAGGATGATCTGCAGCAGGATTTGCCGGGTGAGCTCCTCGCCGCTCTTCGCGTCGACCACCTGGAACTCCTCCTGCTTCAGCACCATCTGCTTGACGTCGGCGAGCGTGATGTAGCTCGACGTCTTGGTGTCGTAGAGGCGCCGGTTGGGGTACTTCTTGATCAGCCGGAGCTGGCTTTCCTGCTTGGGCTCGGGGAGGGCCACGGCGGGATTTTACCTCGTTAGTACATGTGCTGGCCGCCGTTGATGGAAATGTTCGCGCCGGTGACGAAGGCGGCTTCGTCCGAGCACAGGTAGATGATCAGGCCGGCGACTTCGTCGGGCTTGCCCAGCCGCCCGGTGGGAATCTGCGGCAGGATCTTCGAGTCGAGGATCTCCTTCGGGATCGCGGTCACCATCTTGGTGCCGATGTAGCCCGGCGAGATGGTATTGATGGTGACGCCCTTGCGCGCCACCTCGAGGGCGAGCGCCTTGGTGAAGCCGTGGATGCCCGCCTTGGCCGCCGAGTAGTTGGTCTGGCCGAAGGCGCCCTTCTGCCCGTTCACCGACGAGACGTTGATGATGCGGCCCCAGCCGCGGTCGACCATGCCGTCCATCACCTGCTTGGTCATGTTGAAGCAGGAGTCGAGGTTGGTGCGCATCACCGCGTCCCAGTCGGCCTTGGTCATCTTCTTGAACGTCATGTCGCGCGTGATGCCGGCGTTGTTGACCAGGATGTCGATCGCGCCGCACTCGGCCTGGATCTGCGCGCACTTGCGCGCGCAGTCGTCGTAGTCCACCACGTCGACCGGGAACGCCGAGAACGAGTAGCCGCGGCCCTTCATCTCCTCGAGCCACGCCTTGTACTTGGTGTTCGACGGGGAGTAGGTGACGACCACGCGGTAGCCGGCGTCGGCCATCTTGGTGGTGATCGACTCTCCCAAACCGCCCATGCCGCCGGTAACGACGGCAGTCCTCTTGCCGGCCATGTCTCCTCCTCTGCTTTCACCGCGGCATCTGGCGGCGCATTCGCAGAGGCAAATGCTACTACATCATGTGCATGCCGCCGTTCACCGAGATGTTCGCGCCGGTGATGTAGCCGGCCTCCTCCGA
>DASUZH010000155.1:0-5156 GCA_036376975.1 Burkholderiales bacterium
CCGCCGGCGCCCTCGCCAAGCCGGAGGTCAAGGCGCGCTTCGACGCGCTCGGCACCGACGTCGCGCCGATGAACCCCGAGCAGCTCGGCGGCTTCATCCGCTCCGAGATCACCAAGTTCGCGCGGCTCGCCAAGGACGCCGGCATCCAGCCGGAGTAGCCGATGGCAGGCCCGCTCACCGGAGTCCGCGTCCTCGACCTCACCACGGTGGTGATGGGTCCCTACGCGACCCAGATCCTCGCCGACTTCGGCGCCGACGTGATCAAGGTCGAGCCGCCCGAAGGGGACGTGATGCGCTACGCCTGGCCGTTCCGCAACCCCGGCATGGGCACCATCTATCTCAACACCAACCGCAACAAGCGCTCGGTGGCGCTCGACCTGAAGAACCCCGCGGCGCTGGAGGCCTGCCTGGCGATCGCGAAGAAGGCCGACGTTCTGGTCTACAACATCCGGCCGCAGGCGATGGCCCGCTTGAAGCTATCTTATGAAAACATTCGTTCCGTAAACGAGCGAATCATCTACGTCGGCTGTTTCGGCTACAGCCAGCGCGGGCCGTACGCCGCGAAGGCCGCCTACGACGACATGATCCAGGGCGCCGCCGGCATCCCGTGGCTGCTGCACAAGCAGGGCGCGCCGGAGCCGCGCTACGCGCCGATGATCGTCGCCGACCGCTCGGTCGGCCAGCAGGTCGCCAGCGCGGTCAGCGCCGCGCTCTACCACCGCGAGAAGACCGGCCGCGGGCAGCGCGTCGACGTGCCGATGTTCGAGCACCTGCTGCAGATGATCCTCGGCGACCACCTCGGCGGCAAGACCTTCGAGCCGCAGCACGGCGAGACCGGCTACCACCGCATCCTCGCCCCCGACCGCCGCCCGTACCAGACCAAGGACGGCTACGTCTGCGCGCTGATCTACAACGACAAGCAGTGGAAGGCGTTCTTCGACGTGATCGGCAGGCCGGAGATGATTCAGGCGGAGAAGTACGCCACGCAGGAAACGCGCAGCAAGCACTACGGCGAGGCCTATGCCTTCGTCGCCGGCGAGATGAAGAAGCGCAGCACCGCCGAGTGGGTCGCGGCGCTCGAGCGCGCCGACATCCCGGTGCAGCGCATGAACAGCATCGACGACATCGTCGCCGACCCGCACCTCGGCGCGATCGGCTACCTGCGCGCGGTCGACCATCCCAGCGAGGGCCGCATCAACACCCTGGCGGTCCCCTCCGAGTGGTCCGACTCGCCGCCCGAGTACCGCCGCCACGCGCCGCGCCTGGGCGAGCACACGCGCGAGGTGCTGGAGGAAGCCGGCCTGCCGGCCGAGAAGATCGCGCAGCTGCTCGAGTCGGGCGCGGCGCGCGCCGCCGACGTCTAGCGTTTCCCTAGTCCACGACCGCGACCACCTGGATCTCGATCAGCTGCTCGGGCTCGCCCAGCTCTAGCACCGCCATGTTGGTGGTGGTCGGCTTGTGGTTATGGGGCGCGAAGTAGGAGTTCACCACGCGGCTCGAGATGCCGATGTCGCCCATGCGCGGACGGGTGCGGAAGATGAAGATGTGCACCACGTCCTTCGGCGAGGCGCCGGCCGCCTTCAACGTCTCCATGATGCCGTCCATGGTGCGCCGCGTCTGCGCCTCGAGGTCGTTGGTCAGGTACTGCAGGATCTGCTCGCGCTTGTGCGGGTGGTCGTGATAGACCGGCAGCGCGGTGCCGCCGGCGAGCCACAGCATCTTCCCGCTCTTGATCTTGAGCGCCGGCGAGAAGGGCATGAACAGGCTCTTGTCGTAGTTCGGATGGTGGATGGTCTCGAGGTGGTTGCCGCTCTGCGCCTGCGCCGGCCCGGCGGCCGCGACGGCGACGAACCCCAGTGCTGCGATCGCTTTTTTCATGGTTTCTCCCGGTAGATGGACTGCCGAACCATTCTAGGCTTCGCTATAATCCGTCGCGCGCCGATTTGCGTCAGCTTGCGGGCGCCTAACAAATACCGCTAAAAGATGAACGCTCTTCACGATCCCACGTCCGTTGGCGCGGTCACCGCGCAGAAGGCGCATTTCGACGCGCCGCTCAAGCTGCGCAGCGGCGCGACCCTGCCCGCCTACGACATCGCCTACGAGACCTACGGCGAGCTGAACGCGGCCAAGAGCAACGCCGTCCTGGTCTGCCATGCCCTGAACGCCTCGCACCACGTAGCCGGTTTTTATGAAGGCGATGAAGGCAACATAGGCTGGTGGGACAACCTGGTCGGGCCCGGCAAGCCGCTCGACACGCGGCGCTTCTTCGTCGTCGGCACGAACTACCTCGGCAGCTGCTTCGGCTCGACCGGCCCGGCGTCGGTCAACCCCGCCACCGGCAAGCCGTGGGGCGCGGATTTCCCGGTGGTCACGGTGGAGGACTGGGTCGAGGCGCAGGCGCGCCTCGCCGACCACCTCGGCATCGGCAAGTTCGCCGCGGTGATCGGCGGCTCGCTCGGCGCCATGCAGGCGATGCAGTGGGCGCTGTCCTATCCCGCGCGGGTGGGCCATTCCATCGTGGTCGCGTCGGCGCCCAAGCTGACGCCGCAGAACATCGCCTTCAACGAGGTGGCGCGGCAGGCGATCATGACCGACCCGGATTTCCACGGCGGCCACTACTACGAGAAGGGCGTGGTGCCGGTGCGCGGCCTGCGCATCGCGCGCATGATCGGCCACATCACCTACCTGTCGGGCGACGCCATGGCGGAGAAGTTCGGCCGCCTGCTGCGCCGCGGCGCGCTCGGCTTCGACTTCAACACCGACTTCGAGGTCGAGTCCTACCTGCGCTACCAGGGCGACAAGTTCTCCACCTACTTCGACGCCAACACCTACCTGCGCATCACCAAGGCGCTCGACTACTTCGACCCGGCGGCCGATTTCGAAGGCGACCTGTCGACGGCGGTGGCGCGCGCGCAGGCCAACTTCCTGGTGGTGTCGTTCAAGTCGGACTGGCGCTTTACCCCGGCGCGCTCGCGCGAGATCGTGCGCGCGCTGCTCGACAGCCGCAAGATCGTGTCCTACCTCGAGATCGACGCCCCCGGCGGCCACGATGCCTTCCTGCTGGAAGACCCGCGCTACCACAACGCGCTGCGCGCCTACTTCTCGAGCATCGACCTGTGACCGACCAGGAACAAGCGCTGCTCGCCGCGCGCCCCGACTTCGCCGCCATCGCCTCGTGGGTGGCGCCGGGCGCGCGCATCCTCGACCTCGGCTGCGGCGACGGCTCGCTGCTGCGCTACCTGTGGCAGGCGCGCCAGGCGCCGGGCTACGGCGTCGAGATCGACGACGACAGCGTGCTCGCCTGCGTGGCGAACGACGTCAACGTGCTGCAGGTCGACCTGGAGAGCGGCCTGTCGCTGTTCTCCGACCACTCGTTCGACACGGTGGTGCTGTCGCAGACGCTGCAGGCGATGCGCCACCAGGAGGCGATCCTGCGCGAGATGCTGCGCGTCGGCCGCGAGGCGATCGTCAGCTTTCCCAACTTCGGCCACTGGAGCGCGCGCTTCCAGGTGGCGCTCGGCCGCATGCCGGTGTCCGAGTCCCTGCCCTACGAGTGGTACGAGACGCCGAACCTGCACCACTGCACGATCGTCGACTTCGAGGACCTGTGCCGGCGGCTGGGCTTCCGCATCCGCGAGCGCCTGGTGCTGCACCAGGGCCAGCCGGTGACGGTGATGCCCAACCTGATGGGCAGCCTCGCCGTATACCGGTGTACCGCGGCATGAGGGCTCTTGCCGCTCTGTTTTTCGTTTTTATCAATACAGCAAATGCGCAGGTCCCGCCCTCGGCCGCCGAACGAGCGACCTATACGGGACTGCACGCGGCCGCCGCGCGCGGCGACGCCGCCGGCATCAAGAAGATCCTGGCAGGCAAGCAGGGCGTGATCGTCGACGCGACCGACAGTCGCGGGCGCACGCCGCTGCATGTCGCGGCGTTTGGCAGGCACCATGACGCGATGCGCGCGCTGGTCGCCGCGGGGGCAAACCCGAACGCGCTCGAGAACGACCGCTACGACATCGTCACCATCGCCGCGGTGGCCGACGACGTGCCGACGCTGAAGGTCGCGCTCGAGCTGGGCTGCAGCGCGAAGAACGTCACCAGCCGCTACGACGGCACCGCGCTGATCGCCGCCGCGCACCTCGGGCACGCCGAGGTGGTGCGCACGCTGATCGCCGCCGGCGCGCCGCTCGACCATGTCAACAACCTGCACTGGACCGCGCTGATCGAGTCGATCGTGCTGGGCGACGGCGGGCCGCGCCACGTCGCGACCCTCAAGGCCTTGCTCGATGCCGGCGCCAGCACGAAGCTGACCGACCGGCAGGGTCGCACGCCGCTCGAGCTGGCGCGCGGCCGCGGCTACAAGGAAATGGTCAGCCTCCTCGAGCGGCCGAAGTAGCCTACAGGTCGGGCCGCTTGCCCGGCGGCGCGTAGTTCGCCGGCACTTCGCCGCTCAGCGACTCGAGGAAGGCGACGATCGAGCCGGCGGTGGCGTCGTCGAGGGTCTTGCCGAGCTGCACGCTCGCCATGACGCGCACCGCCTTGTCGAGGCTTTCCACCGAGCCGTCGTGGAAGTACGGCGCGGTCTTCGCCACGTTGCGCAGCATCGGCACGCGGAACACGTACTTGTCCTCTTCCTTCTTGGTGAAGGCGATGCGCCCGGCGTCGACCTTGGCCGAGCCGGTCTCCGACCAGTAGTCCTTCACCAGCCCGAACTTCTGGTGCGACGTGCCGCCGAGCAGCGCGCCGCTGTGGCAGCCGGCGCAGCCGTTCGCCATGAAGGCGCGCAGGCCGGCCTTCTGCCGCGCGTTCAGCGCGCCGTCGGCGCCGCCGAGAAAGGCGTCGAACGGCGCCGGGGTGACGAGCGTCGCCTCGTAGGCCTCGACTGCGCGGCCGTAGTTGACGGTGGTCAGCGGCTCGGCCTCCTGCGGGTACGCCTTGCGGAAAGCCGGCAGGTAGTCGAGCGCGCGCAGCTTCTCGAGCGCGGCGTCCTTCGACGCGAAGCCGAGCGAGCCGGTCAGCGAGCCCTCCGCCTGGATGGCGGCGGTCTTGCGGTCGCCCAGCCAGCGGATGGTCGGCTGGCCGACCGAGTTGAAGATGGTGGGCGAATGGCGCGAGGTCAGCGCGCCGCGCGCGTCGGGCGAGAAGCGGCGCCGGTC
>DASUZH010000156.1:0-4073 GCA_036376975.1 Burkholderiales bacterium
ATCAGCGCCGCGAGCTTCTCGGGGACGAGGTCGCGCTGCTGGATCAGGATCGCCGCGCCCTGCTCGGCGAGGAAGCGCGCGTTCGCCGTCTGGTGGTCGTCCACCGCGTGCGGGAACGGCACCAGGATGCTCGCCATGCCGCCCGCCGAGAGCTCGGCGACCGTCACCGCGCCCGCGCGGCAGATCACCAGGTCGGCCTCCGCATAGCGCCGCGCCATGTCGTCGATGAACGCGACCAGCTCGCCGGTCACGCCGGCGTCCGAATAGTGGGCCTTCAGCGCTTCGAGGTGCCTCTCTCCGGCTTGATGGACCACATGCACGTTGCCCGGGGAAAGCGCCAGCGCCTTCGGCAGCACCTCGTTGAGGGCCTGCGCGCCGAGGCTGCCGCCGACCACCAGGATGCGCAGCGGCCCGCTGCGGCTCGCGAAGCGCGCCTCCGGCGGCGCGATCGCCGCGATCTCCGCGCGCACCGGATTGCCGGTCCACTCGGCGCCCTTCAGTGCGCCGGGGAACGCCACCATCACCTTGTCCGCCACCGTGGCGAGCACCCGGTTGGCAAGCCCGGCGATCGCGTTCTGCTCGTGCAGCGCGAGCGGCCTGCCCAGCAGCGAGGCCATCATCCCGCCCGGAAACGCGACATATCCGCCAAGGCCGAGCACCACATCGGGCCGTATGCGCCGGATGTGGCGCAGGCTCTCCCAGAAGGAGAGCAGCAGGTTCGCCGGCAGCAGCAGCTTCTGCAGCAGCCCCTTGCCGCGCGCCGCGCGCGCCCGGATCCACGCCGTGCGGTAGCCATGCGGCGGCACCAGGCGCTCCTCCATGCCACCGCGCGCGCCCATCCAGACCACGTCCCAGCCGGCGGCGCGCAGCTCGCCGGCGACCGCCAGCCCCGGGAAGATGTGCCCGCCGGTGCCGCCGGCCATGATCAGCGCCACCCGGTTCAAATGCGGGCTCATGCATTCAGTCCTCTGGCGAGCTGGCGGTTCTCCCAGTCGATGCGCAGCAGGATCGCCAGCGCGACGAAGTTCACCAGCAGCCCCGAGCCGCCGTAGCTCATCAGCGGCAGCGTGAGGCCCTTGGTCGGCAGCAGGCCGACGTTGACGCCCATGTTGATCAGCGCCTGGAAACCGATCCACACGCCGATGCCCTGCGCGGCGAGCGCGGCAAAGTGCCGCTCGTGCAGGCTGGCCTGGCGGCCGATGGCGAAGGCGCGCATCACGATCCAGACGAATAGCGCGATGACCAGCGCGACGCCGACGAAGCCG
This sequence comes from Burkholderiales bacterium, assembly GCA_036376975.1. Classification (GTDB taxonomy): domain Bacteria; phylum Pseudomonadota; class Gammaproteobacteria; order Burkholderiales; family SG8-39; genus SCGC-AG-212-J23. Next base: position 1,266 of record DASUZH010000156.1, read on the forward strand.
AGCTCCTCGGCGATCACGGCGAGCAGGAAGTCGGTGTGCGCCTCGGGCAGGTAATGCAGCTTCTCCACGCTGCCGCCGAGGCCGACGCCGAGCCACTCGCCGCGGCCGAAGGCGATCAGCGCGTGCGACAGCTGGTAGCCCCTGCCGAGCGGGTCGGCCCAGGGATCCATGAAGCCGAAGATGCGCTGCATGCGGTAGGGCGAGGACAGCACCAGCAGCGCGAAGCCCGCCGCCAGCATGCCGACCAGAGCCGCGAAGTGGCGCCCGTTCATGCCGCCGAGGAACAGGATGCAGAAGCTGGTGACGGCGATCACCACCAGCGCGCCGAAATCCGGCTCGCGCAGCAGCAGCCAGGACACCAGCAGCATCACCGCCAGCATCGGCAGCAGGCCCTTGCGGAAGCTCTTCATCACCGCGTGCTTGCGCGCGGTGTAGTCGGCGGCGTACAGCACCGCGGCCAGCTTGACCAGCTCCGAGGGCTGCAGGCTGAACGCCGGCAGGTCGAGCCAGCGGCGCGCGCCGTTCACCTCGCGGCCGAAGCCGGGGATCAGCACCAGCACGAGCAGGGCGACGCCGAACATGAACAGCCAGGGCGCGGCGTGCTGCCACCACTTCGCCGGCACCAGGAACACCATGATCGCCGCGCTCAGCGCGACGCCCAGCACGATGCCGTGCCGCGCCAGGTACCAGGCCGCGTTGTGGCCGGTGTAGCGGGCGGCCTCCGCGATGGTGATCGAGGCCGAGTACACCATCACCAGGCCGGCGGCGGCGAGCAGCAGCGCCGCCCAGGTGAGCGAGCGGTCGTACTCGGCGCCTTGCGCGCCCTTCGCGAACACGAAGCTGGCGCTCATGCGGGCAGCTTCCCGACCGCAGCGGTGAATACCTCGCCGCGATGCTTGTAGTCGCGGAACATGTCGAAGCTCGCGCAGGCCGGAGATAGCAGAACTGCGTCGCCCGGTCGTGCGACTGCGGCTGCGCGCTCCACCGCCTCCTCGAGCGAGGCGCAGCGCTCGGTGCGCACGCCGGCGAGCGCTTTCTCGATGAGCGGCGCGTCGCGCCCGATGAGCAGCGCGCAGGACACCAGCTGGCGCGCCGGCGCGGCGAGCGGCGAGAAATCCTGCCCCTTGCCTTCGCCGCCGGCGATCAGCACCGTGCTGCGCGCGAGGCCGCGCAGCGCCGCCACCGTCGCGCCGACGTTGGTGCCCTTGGAGTCGTCGTACCATTCGACGCCGCGGCGCGTCGCGACCCGCTCCAGACGGTGCGGCAGCCCCTTGAAGCTGCGCAGTCCGACCGCCAGGCTGCTGGTCGGCACGCCGAGGCTGGCGGCGAGCGCGCAGGCCGCGAGCGCGTTGGCCACGTTGTGGGAGCCGTGGATCTGCAGCTCGTCGATGCGCAGCATCGGCACGCCGCGGCAGACGAGGGCGCCGCCGCGCACGCCGTAGTCGTCGTCGTCCAGGCCGAAGGTGACGACCTTGGCGCCGGGCCGCGCCATGCCCATCGAGCGGGGATCGTGCCGGTTGAGCACCTGCACGCCCGCGTCGGCGAAAATGCGCGCCTTCGCCGCGCCGTACTCTTCGATGCTGGCGTAGCGGTCGAGGTGATCCTCGGTCAGGTTCAGCATCGCGGCCGCGTGCGGCTTGAGCGACCAGGTCGTCTCCAGCTGGTAGCTGGACAGCTCGAGCACCCACGCCACCGGCGCGGCCGACCGCCTCAGCGCGGCGTCGAGGACCGGCGGCGCGATGTTGCCGGCCACCTCTGCATCGATGCCCGCGCTTTTCAGCAAGTGCCCCGTGAGCGCGGTGACGGTGGTCTTTCCGTTGGTTCCGGTGATCGCGATCACCCTGGCCGCGTTGCGCCAGGCGAACAGCTCCACGTCGCCGACGATCGGGATATGTCGCGCGAGCGCTGCTTGAATGAGCGGATCTTCCAGAGGCAACCCCGGGCTGATGCACAGCAGGTCGACGCCTTCGAGGAGCGCCGGCATGAACTTGCCGGTGTGCAGCTCGCCGGCGAAATCCTTCTTCCTGGGCGGCGCGGCGCGCGTGTCCGCCGCGCGCACCCTGCCGCCCTCGCGCTCCACCCAGCGCGCGACCGACAGCCCGGTATCGCCCAGCCCGAGCACCAGCACCCGCTTGCCCTTCAGCTGCATGGGCGCGGGTCTCGGCAGCAGCGAGAAAGGCGGCTCGCGCATCATCTGAGCTTGAGCGTCGACAGGCCGAACAGCACCAGCATCATGGTGATGATCCAGAAGCGCACCACGACCTGGCTCTCCTTCCAGCCCTCCAGCTCGTAGTGGTGGTGCAGCGGCGCCATGCGGAAGATGCGCTTGCCGCCGGTGGCCTTGAAGTACAGCACCTGCAGCATCACCGACAGCGTCTCGGCGACGAACACCCCGCCCATGATGAACAGCACGATCTCCTGGCGCACGATCACCGCGATGGTGCCGAGCGCCGCGCCGAGCGCGAGCGCGCCGACGTCGCCCATGAACACCTCGGCCGGGTAGGCGTTGAACCAGAGGAAGCCGAGCCCGGCGCCGGCGAGCGCGCCGCAGATCACCGCCAGCTCGCCCGCGCCGGCGATGTACGGCAGGCCGAGGTACTTGGAGAACACGGCGTGACCCGCGACGTAGGCGAACAATCCGAGCGCGCTGCCGACCATGACGGTCGGCATGATGGCCAATCCGTCGAGGCCATCGGTCAGGTTGACGGCGTTGCTCGTGCCGACGATCACGCAATAGGTGAGCGCGATGAAGCCCCAGACGCCCAGCGGATAGGAGATCGACTTGAAGAAGGGCACGATCAGGTCGGC
>DASUZH010000157.1:0-3550 GCA_036376975.1 Burkholderiales bacterium
GCGCCGGCGCGCCTCGCGCACGGCGAGCCTTTCTTCGCCTGGGTCGACTTCATGATCCACGGCGGCATCCTCAGCCAGTTCGGCGACCCGCGCGCCGCGGGCGTCGGCTCGATCGACCTGCCCGGCGTGCCCGCCTTCCCCTACCACTACGCCTCGTATTCGATGCCCGCGGCGCTCGCCGCGCCGCTCGACCTGCCCGGGCTGCCGCTCGCCACCTCCGCGTGGCTGCCGCTCGGGCTGCTCACGCTGTTCGCCGGCGCCTACGTGCTCGGCGCGGTGCTCGCCGGCCCGGCGGGCGGGCTCGCCGCGGTGGCGGCGCTCGCGCTGGCGCCGGATCCGGCGACCTACGGCCTGCGCAACGGCCTGCTCGGCTTTCGCTGGAATGCAATCGGCGCCCCCGGCGCGTCCTATGCCGCCGGCTTCTGCCTGCTCGGGCTGGCTTTCGTGGTGCGCTGGGCCGCGGGCGGCGGACGCCGCGCCTTGCTCACGGGCTGCGCGGTGGTCGCCGGCACGGCCTTGGTTCGCGTGCACCTGTTCGCGCTCGCCTTCCCGGCCACGCTGGCGGCGGCGGCGCTTGCGCTGCCCGCGGTGCGGCGCAGGCTGCCGCTGTTCGCCGCGCTGGCGCTGGCGGCGCTCGCCGCGTTCACGCTGGCGTTCTACGCGCTGGTGCCCTTCGCGGCGCCGGCGCTGGAAGGCGCGCTCGACATGCTGCACGGCGACTTCTTCAGCTGGCCGAACGCCTACCAGGGCTGGTATCCGGCGCTGAAGGCCGAGCACGGCGCGGGCCTCGCCGTACCGGCGGGCATCGCCGTGGTGCTGATCGCCGGCCTGGGCGCGCTGATCCTGCTCTGTCCGCTCGCGGCATGGCTCGCGCGCCGCGCGCAGGGGCCGCGGCCGGCGGGGTACGCTCCGGCGGTGTTCGTTGCCGTCTATGTCGCGCTGCTCGTCGCCGCGCCGCTGCCGAAGCACGGCGATCCGACCGAGTTCACGCAGCGGCCCCTGGTCGTGCTGTACGCGGTGCTCGCGGTGTGGACCGCCGCCTGCCTGGTTCTGGCGCTGTCGCCCAAGGGGGCGGAGGGCGCGCGGCGCGCCTGGCGCATGCTGCTGGCGGCGGGCGTGCTGGGGCTGGCCGCCATCGCGCCGGCGACGCGCGCGTTGGGCGGCGAGCCGCGCTACTTCTGGGGCTACGAGCTCTACGCGTTCCGGCTCGACCCCGGCCTGGTGGGGGCGGCCGCGTACCTGCGCGCGCACGCGCAGCGCGGCGACATGTTCGCGATTCGCGAGGTGGCGATCGGCGAGGGCGGCGCGGACCTCGCCACGCGCGTCGTCGCGATGAGCGGCGTGCCGGCGTGGCTCGGCCGCCCGTGGATGCACCTGTTCCAGGGCGGCGAGCGCGAGCAGGTCGCGCGTCGCCGCTACGCCGTGCTTGCCGGCATCGCGCGGGAGGAGAGCGCCGAGGGCGCCCTGCGGCGCCTGCGCGAGCTGGGCGTGCGGTGGTACGTCGTGGTCGGAGACGGCCCGCGCTGGGACCGCGGCCGCAGCCGCGCCGCGTTCACCTCCGGCAGCGTGGCGGTGTACTCAAGCCGGTAGGCGAAAGCCGCGCACGCGCCGCAGGAGGACCGCCGCCAGCGCATAGACCGCGGCGCCGGTCAGCAGGGTGGCGGTGAAGCCCCAGTTCATGGCGACGAAGATCGCGCAGGTGGCGCCGACCACGGAGAACGCGCCGTTCATCGCCCAGCTCCACGGTACGATCTGCGGGCGCGCGCGGTCGAGCAGGCGCATGCCGCCGGGCAGCGCGACGCCCATCAGCACGCCCATCGGCAGCATCACCGCCGCGGCGACCGCGATGCGCGCGGCGAGCGGCGCGGCGATGGCGAGCTCGATGACGCGCGGCACGGCAAACGCGGCGACCACGGCGAGCAGCGCGACCGCGCCGAGCGTGCCGAAGACGAAGCGGCCGACGCTTTCCAGCGGCATGCGCCGGCTCGCCATGCTGCCCAGCCCGGTGCCGAGCAGCAGGCAGAACAGCGTCACGGTCAGCGAATACACCGGGTGGCCGAGGAGCAGGACGAAATGCTGCAGCAGCGCCACTTCGATCAGCATGAAGCCCGCGCCGAGCGCGCTGAAGTAGCCGAGCCAGAGGCTCCAGCCCGGCCCGGGGCGCTCGGCCGCCAGCACCAGCGGCCCGACCACGAACAGCGCCACCAGCACCGCCGACACCGCGAACAGCGTGAACAGCGCGGCCAGGCCGCTGCCGTAGGGGCCCTTGCTCAGCACGCCGGGGTCGAGCTGGTCGCGCAGGCGCGTCAGGTAGAAGAAGAACGGCCGGTCGTCCGTGGTGGCGCGGATGTCGAGCGGATGGCGCGCCACGAAGGCGGCCGGGTCGGCCGCCGTGATCAGATCCTGGTAGTCGCCCGGCTGCACGCCCGGCGTGCGGTTCGGCTCCTGCGGCAACGCGAGGCCCGGGGCGTAGAGCAGGGTGAAGCCGAGCTCGGCGCTCAGGCGCTGCAGGCGCGCCACTTCGGACTGGGTGAACGGCGAGCGCTTGAGCAGGAAGTTGACGACCGTTCCATGGTGCACCACTGCGATGTGGCGCGCCGGGTCCAGGCCGCGCTGCGCGCAGGCCGCCTGGGCGAGGGTCACCAGCCGCAGCCCCTCCGTCATCCAGCGCGTGACCGTCAGCATGCCGTCCGCGGTCAGGTGATCCAGGTAGTCGCCGAACGCCTCGGCGGTGTAGAGGGAGTTCTCGGTCAGCGTGAAGGCGCCGGCGGTGGTGGCGGCCCACGTATCGACCAGCGACGCCTGGATGACGTCGAAGCGGTCGGCGCTGCGCCGCACGTAGCTGCGGCCGTCCTCCACGTGCACCGCGACCCGCGGATCGGCGTAGAGGTCGCCGGAGTACTCGCGGAAGCGGTCGAGCATGACGTCGCGAACGATGATCGGATTGATCTCGACTCCTTCCACGCGGTGCGCGCCGAAAACCAGCGCGGTCACCACGTCGCGCCCTCCGCCGGGACCGATGACGAGGGCGCTGAACCCGGCCGGGCGCTCGGAAAGGTGGTAGGCGAGCGCGGTGAGCTCATACCTCAGGTACGCCGCCTCCCCAGGGCGGCCGCCGTGGCGGATGATCGGCGTCGAGGCGTTGGCGTCGATATCCATGGCGACCGAGGGCGCGCGCTGGCCGGTGAATTTCGGGCTCAGCGACCAGTCCTGGTGCGGGCGGTCGTAGACCGCGACGCGCGAGAAGGAGTTCCACTTGCTGAACATCACCTTGTCGGGGGTGAAGCCCTTGGTGGTCACGATGTCGAACGGATCGGCGCCGGCGAGCTGCGCGCCGAGCGGCACCGCGAGCAGCAGCGCGGCGGCGCCGCGCGCGTGGCGGCGCGACGCGTCCGGCGCGAAGCACACGCAGGCGGCGCAGCACAGGGCGACCGCGGCCATCACGGTGCCGGAGGCGCCCACCAGGTTGAGCAGCGGCACCAGCGCGACGCAACCGGCGGCCGCGCCGAGCAGGTCGGCGGCATAGAGGGAGTTGATCGCCGCCGTCAGG
>DASUZH010000158.1:0-4904 GCA_036376975.1 Burkholderiales bacterium
TGCGCAACATGGGCACGCTCGGCGGCAACCTCTGCCTCGACACGCGCTGCAACTACTACAACCAGACCTACGAGTGGCGCAAGGCGATCGACTTCTGCCTGAAGAAGGACGGCAAGGTCTGCTGGGTGGCGACGGCGAGCAAGCGCTGCGTGGCCGTGTCGTCGACGGACACGGCGCCCGCGCTGATTGCGCTGGACGCGGCCGTTACGCTTGTCTCATCCGCGGGAGAGCGGGCGGTCAAGGTCGAGGATCTGTACAAGAACGACGGCATCGAATACCTCTCGCGCAGGCCGGACGAGATCCTCACCGAGGTGCGCGTGCCGGCGGGCTGGAAAAGCGCCTACTGGAAGCTGCGCCGCCGCGGCTCGTTCGACTTCCCGATCCTCGGCGTCGCGGCAGCTCTGCGTTTCAATTCTTCAGATGAAATAGAAGAAGCGAGGATTGCCCTGGGCGCGGTCGCCTCGCGCCCGTTCCTGGTCGAGAAGGCGAGCGAGTTCCTCAAGGGCAAGAAGCTCACCGACGAGGTGATCGCGGAAGCCGCCGGGCTGGTCGCCAACCGCGCGAAGCCGATGGACAACACCGACATGGACCTCTACTGGCGCAAGGAAGTCGCCGACGACTTCGCCGGCTACGCCCTGCGCGAGCTGCGTGGCGACGACATGCGCGACACGCGGCTCAAGACCGCACGGCAAGGAAACCTGTAGCCAGGGCGCCGGCGTAGAGGCCGAGCCCGAAGAACGCGTGGGTGACGAGGGTTTGCAGCCGGGCGGCCGCGGGACGCGGCGTGCGGCTGGCGGCGACGCCGGCGCCCATCCCCGGCTGCATCAGCAGGAAGGGGGCCGCCACGCTGCCGATCCCGACGATCAGCGCGGGTCCGAGCGTCGGATGGCGCGCCCAGTCGAGCCCCCAGATGGCGAGCAGCACCGCCGCGAACGCGATGCCGGTCAGGTAGTGCGCGCCCCAGCCGATCAGGCGCTCGCTTCTTACGGCCGGAGCGTTGGCAATGCGATCGTGGCGAAAGCGCCCGCGCGCCATGTGGGCGAACCAGCGGCCCACCAGGGCATAGTCGAGCGGGGGAATGCCGAGCAGCCGCTTGCGGGCCACTCCCCAGGCATCGATTACCGCGGTAGCGCCCACGCCGATCAGAAAACTGAACACCAGATAGTCCATGATTGTCTCCTTGAGCAGGACTGTGCAGGTTCAAGTCGACTTGAGGTCAAGATGGACATATCCGAGGTAGCGCAGCGCTCCGGTGTTCCCGCCTCAACGCTGCGGTTTTACGAGGAGAAGGGGCTGATCGCCTCCGTGGGCAGGCGCGGCCTGCGCCGGGTGTTCGGCCCGGCGGTGCTGGAACGCCTGGCGCTGATCGCGCTCGGCCGCGACGCCGGCTTTTCGCTCGACCAGATCGCGCGCATGTTCGCGCCCGACGGGCGCCCGCGCATCGACCGGCAGATGCTGACGGACAAGGCGGACGAGCTGGACCGGTCGATCCGCAGGCTGAGCACGATCCGCGACGGCCTGCGGCACGCAGCCGTCTGCCCCGCGCCGAGCCACATGGAATGCCCCACCTTCCGCCGCATCTTGCGCGCGGCCGCGTCGGGAGCGGCCGGCAGGCGCACCAGGCGACAGCCGCGAGGCAATCTGTAAACCAGAATCCGCTGTCTGTTTTGTGCGCGGCCTGCATGGCCGATTAGCGCCCAGTTTCTGCGCGGGTTGTCTTGACGCACCCGCGAGCCTTGTTCGGAATAGCGGGGCTTGCACGATTACTCGCTTGCCCACCTGACTGCGCTTCACCTCTCGCCACCGGAGCTGGTCGAAGCGGCCGCGGCGGGCGGCTACCGGTACGTCGGGCTGCGCCTGACGCAAGTGGCGGCCGGCGACCCGGTCTATCCGCTCGAGAGCGATGCCGCGCTGATGAGGGAAACCAAGGCGCGCCTCAGGCATACCGGCGTCGAGGTGCTGGACATCGAGCTTGCGCGTATGGACCCGGGCACCGCGCCCGAATCGCTGCGCGCGTTCCTCGACGCCGGCGCCGAGCTCGGCGCGCGCCACGTCATCGGCCAGCTGCCCGATCCGAGCCGCGAGCGCAAGATCGGCCGCTTCGCGGCGCTGTGCGACCTCGCCCGCCCGCTCGCGATGACGGTGGATCTCGAGTTCCCGTCGTGGACCGAGACGCCGAGCCTGGCCGAAGCCGTCCATGTGGTGCGCGAGGTCAACCGGCCGAACGCCGGCATCCTGGTCGACCTGCTGCATTTCGCCCGCTCGCGCTCCAGCGTCGAGGAGCTGGCGAAGCTGCCGCGCAGCTGGTTCCGCTTCGCCCACGTTTGCGACGCGGCGGCGGAAATTCCCGCCACCCGGGAGGCCCTGATCCACACCGCGCGAGCCGAGCGGCTGTTCCCCGGCGAAGGCGGCATCGATGTGCGCGGCATCCTCGCCGCGCTGCCCTCCGACATCCCCTATGCCCTCGAGATTCCGCGCAAGACGCTATCCGCTCTGGTGGGCGAGCAGGAATGCGCGCGCCTGGCGCTCAAGGCAGCTCGCAGGCACCTGGAGGATGCGGTGCTCGTGGCCGCCGGCTAGGCCGGCTGGCGGCGCGCCGGCAGGCTGCGGCGGGAGACGAGGCCGGTGATCCACTTCACCGAGTGTCGCGCACGCTCGGCCACCATCGGCAGCGGCAGCTGCCGGTAGTCGTCGTTGAACACTTCGAAGCTGTAGTCGCCGCGGTAACCCATGTCGTCGATGGCGCGGGCCATCTCGGCGAGCTGGTCGCTGTGCACGCCCTCGCCGGGAAAGACGCGGTAGTGGCGCGCGGTCTCGATGCGCTCGTCGCGCGAGCGCGTTTCCTGCCAGAGGAAATCCGACAGCTGCACGAGGAAGATCTTGTGCGGGTCGATCTCGACCAGCCCGTCGAGGTCGGTGCCGTGCGCGAGGACATGGAAGGAATCGATGCAGAGGCCGAGGTTGGCGCGGTCGGCAGCCTGCACGATGTCCCAGGACTGCAAGTACCGGTTGACGTGCCGGCCCCAGGACAGCGCCTCGTAGGCGATGCGGATGCCGAACGGCACCGCCAGCAGCGCCAGCTTCTGCAGGTCCTTGATCAGCACCTCGTTGTCGCCGGAGCCGTGCGCCGAGGTCGACGAGCACGCGAGCAGCACGCGCGAGCCGAGGTCGTGGCACATCTGCAGCATCGCCTTGGCGACGTCGACCTTGTAGGCGTGCAGGTGGCCCGACAGGCCCTCGAAATCGCGCAGCACCTGGAAGCCCGTCACCCGCAGCCCGCTGTCGCGCACCGCCTGCACCGCCGCCGGCTCGCCGCCGGGGTGGCCGACCAGGTCGGTGGCGTTCAGCATGATCTGGCTGAAGCCCGCCTCGCGCACCGCCTTCAGCTTGGCTTCCAGCGGCCCGGCGAGCGTGATCGTGTCCATGCCGAAGTGGTCGAGGTTCATTTCGACACCACCAGTTCGAAGGTCACGCCGCCCAGGTAGACCTGGGTGAGGGCGCCCTTGTCGCTCGGCTGCACCGCGCCGCGGTCGATGAACACCACGCCGCGCTCCTGCAGCGCTTTGGTCGCCTTGGGAATGTCGGGCGCGCCCAGGCCGACGCGCACCAGGCCCTCGTCCCAGTGGATCTCGTCGGCGCCCTCCGGCGGCTCGATCAGCTGCAGGTAGAACTTGTGGCACGGGCTCTCGAGCAGCGTGCCCTTCGGCAGCACGCCGAAGTACTGGCCGCGCGGCAGGACCGTGAAGCCGAACAGCGCGCGGTAGAAGTCGAGCCAGTCCGCGGTGCGCTCGTTGAGGATCGCCTGCACCACGCCGAACCAGTGCAGCCCGGCGATTGCCGGCGGGCGCGGGTTCACCTCCAGCAGGGGGACGAAGTCTACGTCGTAGATCGAGAAGTCCTTGTAGCGGTCGACGAAGTAGACCAGCGTCTCGCCCACGCCGTGGATGCCGGGGATGTTGAGCTCCATCGCCGCGGCGCGCGTCGGCTGGTCCCAGGCGCCGAGGTCGAGCGAATGCTGGTGGGCGAAGGTCGCGTCGCGCACGCGCAGGGCGACGGCGGTGAGCAGCGGCGTGTCGCTCTTCACCAGGTGCGAGTTGACGATCAGGTTCATGTCGCCCTGGCGGTAGAGCATCACCTCGCGCGAGCGGTGGCGCGCCACCGCGGCGAAGCCCATCTTCTGCAGCAGCGCGCCGAACTCCTGCGGCTTGGAGGTGGCGTACTCGATGAACTCGATGCCGTCCAGGCCGAGCGGATTGGCGGGCTCCGGAATGCCTTCCTGAATGGTCATCCCGATAGTATGCGCTGCGGGTTCAAGGAACCAGCTGCGCGCCCAGGTCGCGCGCCGCGCCCTGCAGCGGCGGCAGGTAGAGGGTCCGCATGTCGCGCAGGGGCACGCGCCCCGCCTGGACGATCACGTTCATCCCCGCGACGACCGTGCCGCCGGCGTTGCGCACCGGAACCGCGATCGAGCGCACCCCCATTTCCATCAGCTGGTCGGCGATGGCGTAGTCCTGACTGCGCACCTGGTCGAGCAGCTCGCGCAGCTTGTGCGGGTCGGTGACGGTGCGCTCGGTAAAGGGCCTGAGGGTCGCCTTGGCGAGGTATCGCTCGAGGTCCTCCGGCGCGAGGTGGGCGAGCAGCACCAGGCCGATCGAAGTGCAGTAGGCCGGCAGCCGGCTGCCGACGTTCAGCGTCACGGAGATGATGCGCGAGGTGAGCGAGCGCCCGACGTACAGGATGTCCTCGCCCTCGAGGGTGGCGAGCGAGCAGGACTCGCTCACCGCGTCGCTGACCTGGTCGAGGAACGGCTGGGCGCTCACCACCAGGGGCGTCGAGGAGAGGTAGGCGTGGCCCAGGCCGAGCAGCTTGGGGCGCAGCGAGTAGTTGCGGCCGTCGGCGCACTC
>DASUZH010000159.1:0-8044 GCA_036376975.1 Burkholderiales bacterium
GTGCAGGCTGTCGGCGCCGTCGACCGGGTGCGAGCGCAGGTCGAAGTGCTCGAGCATGCCGAGCGCCATCAGCGCGACGATGCCCTGGCCGTTGGGCGGGATCTCGTGCAGCGTGTAGCCGCGGTAGTCCATCTCCAGGCATTTCACCCAGTCGGACTTGTGCGCGGCGAGGTCGCTGGCGCGCATCGCGCCGCCCTGTTTCTTCGCCGCCGCCTCGATCTTGTCGGCCAGCTTCCCCCTGTAGAACGCCTTTCCCTTCGACTCGGCGATCGCCTCGAGCGCCTTGGCGTGCGCCGGCCACTTGAACTTCTCCCCCGGGAAGGGAGGGCGACCGTCCGGCAGGAACGCGTCGGCGAAACCAGGCTGGTTCTTCAGCACCGGCACCTGATTCGCCCATTGCGCGGCGATGGTCGGCGAGACAAGGAAGCCCCTGCGTCCGTACTCGACGGCGTGCTCGAACAGCTTCTTGAAAGGCAGCTTGCCGAACTTGGCATGCAGCTCGACCCAGGCCGATACGCAGCCGGGCACGGTTACGGTGTCCCAGCCGCGCTCCGGCATCGCCGTCTTGCCGGCGAAGTAGTCGAGCGTCCAGGCGGCCGGCGAGCGCCCGGAGGCGTTCAGCCCGTGCAGCTTCTTCCCGTCCCAGACGATGGCGTAGGCGTCCGAGCCGATGCCGTTGGAGACCGGCTCGACCAGCGAAAGGGTGATGGCGGTGGCGAGGATCGCATCCACCGCGCTGCCGCCGGCGGCGAGCATCTGCAGCCCGGCCTGCGCGGCGAGCGGCTGCGAGGTGGAGACGACGTTCTGCGCCAGCAGCGGCTTGCGCGGCCAGGCGTATGGGTTCTTCCAGTCGAAAGGGGTCATCGCGCCCCTATTCTACGAAACGCCTTACGGGCGCGCCGATGGGGGCGCGGCGGCGGGTGCGGTGGGTGCTGTGCCGGGTACGGTGGCTGCCGGTTTGCCGGCGCCGGGCTGCGCCTGCTGCGCCGGGGCGTAGATGAACTTCCAGTCGGCGTACTGCTGCGCGCCCTCGAAGGCCGCGTCGCGCACGCGGAACCCGCCGCTCTTCAGGGGCCGCTCCTCGGACTTGCTGTGCACGCCGGCGATGCCGCCGTCGGCCGCCTTGACCAGCCCCCACTCGGTGCTGCCGGTCAGCGGGTCCGGGTAGATCTTGCGCAGGTGGCGGACCACGCCGGGCTGGCGCGGGTCCTGCACCAGGTCGGACAGGTTGCGCGGGTAGATGCGCGGCCCCGACAGGTAGTAGCGCTCGATCGCCTTGCGAAACTCGTCGCCCACCTGCAGGAGCTGGGCCTCCTTCTCGCGCACCGCGCTCGTGTGCCACACCTCGCCGATCAGCGCGAGGCCGCCCGCCAGGATCGCGATGGCGAACAGGATCGTGAGGTAGGTAAAGCCCCGGTTCCTCACCACGTCGAGAACTCCGTGCCGTCGAGAGCCTTGCCCTGCGCGCCGCTCCTCACGTCGAACACCCCGCCCTTCTGCGGGTCCTCCGGCGGCACCACGATCCAGGTGGTCGTGCTGTCGGTGACCGGGTCGAGCGGCAGCTTGCGCAGGTACTTGTCGGATTCGAGCGCGGCGAGCGATTCGGGGTACCTGCCCTTGTCGGCGTGGTATTTGCCGATGGCGTCGCGCATCTGGTACAGGTTCTCCTTCAGCACCGCCTCTTTGGAGCGGTCGATGCTGGAGTAGTAGCGCGGCACCGCGATCGAGAGCAGCGTGGCCACGATCGCCAGCACGATCATCAACTCGATTAGGGTGAATCCCTTCTTCATCACCATTCTTTGTACGGCCGTCCGTTGATCCCCTTGCCTGGCGCGAGGGTGAAGACGTCGAACACGTCTTCGCCTTCCTTCGGATCGTCGGGCGGGCTGGCGTAGCTGCGCTTGCCCCAGGTCGCCGCGGCGGCGAGGCTCGGCTCGGTGGCGAAGGGATCGCGCGGTATCCGGCGCAGGAAATAGATGCGCTCCTTCTTCGGGCTCTTCTGGTCGTCGACGCCCTCGGCGAGGTCCTCCAGGCGCCGCGGAAAGCCCGACTCGCCGGTGCGCTTCACGATGCGTCCTTCGTCGGAGGCCTGCTTGTAGGCGTCGAGCGCGGTGCGGATGTCGCGCAGCGCGCGGCGCAGGTCCTGCTCCTTCGCGCGCTGCACCACCAGCTCGTTGAGCGGCAGCGCGACCGAGGCGAGGATGGCGACGATCGCCACCGTGATCACCAGCTCGATCAGCGTGAAGCCGCGCGAGAGCTTCATGCGCGGCTCACTCCGGCGGCGGCGGCTTGACGCCGCCGAACGGCACCATGCTCGGCGCGGCGGGCGGCGGGGTGAGCGGCGTCGGCTGGCTCTCGAACTGCGGCGTCCCCGATTGCGGGATGACGGGTTGCGCCGCCGCCGGCTTGGGGATCTGCGGCGGCACGAACGGCGCCGGGATGCTCCCCGCGGGCGCTCCGGTCGCCGCCTCGGTGCCGGCCGCGAACTCCACCAGGCGCGCCTCGGGCCGGTTGATGGTGCGCACCAGCCGCGGCGTGATGAGCAGCACGATCTCGCTCTTCGCCAGGTTGTCGCGGGTGGCCGAGAACAGCCGGCCCACCACGGGCAGCTCGCCCACCCCGGGCACGCGCTGCGCGCTGCGCCGGTCCTCGTCGCTGATCAGGCCGGCGAGCACCTGCGTCTCGCCGTCGCGCAGGCGCAGCACGGTTGCGGCGTTGCGCGTGCCGATCTGGTAGGTGAGCGTGCTGCTGGACAGGCTGCGCACCTCGCGCGTGATGTTGCTCACCTCGAGGCCGACCTTGATGCCGACCTCGTCCTCCAGGTAGATCAGCGGCTCGACCTCGAGCTTGAGGCCGACGTCGAGGTAGCTGACCGACTCGGAGACGAAGCCGCCGGTGGCCGCCGCGGTGGTGGTGATCACCGGCACGCGGTCGCCGATGTGCACGCGCGCCTTCTCCTTGTTGCGCACGCGGATGCGCGGGTTGGCGAGCACGCTGGTGGTGCCGTCCTCCTGGCGCAGCGTGAGCAGGAACATCGGGTCGGTGAAGCTCAGCGTCACCAGCTCGGAGCCGCGGTTCAGCCACTCGGGCAGCGTCACCACGCCCGGCGTGCCGGCGGCGCCCTGCACGCTCCAGGCGAAGGTCGTCGGCCAGCGCAGGCCGAGCTCCATCAGGCGGGTCGAGCCGACCTCCATCACCTCGACCTCCAGCATCACCTCGGGCTCGGCCAGGTCCTGCGCCGCGATCAGCCGCTCGGCGAGGCGGATCGCGTTCGGCGTGTCCTTCAGCACCAGCAGGTTGAGCTTCTCGTCGATGAAGATGTCGCGCGTCTTCACCAGGGTGCGGATCATGTTGGCGGTCTGCTTCACGTCGGCGTTGGCGAGGTAGAAGCTCTTCACCACCAGCTCCTGGTACTCGCGCAGCTTCTGCGGCGTGTTGGGGAACACCAGCACGGTGGTCTCGTTGATCAGCTTCTGCTCGAGCTGGTTGGTCTGCAGCACCAGGCGGATCAGGTCCTCGAGCGCGGCGTTGCGCAGCACGATGGTGGTGCGCTGGTCGGCGCGCACGTCCTTGTCGAGCACGAAGCTGACGCCGGAATTGCGCGAGATGACGTCGAACACCGAGCGCAGCTGCACGTCGCGCAGCTCGAGCGAGATCGGCTGCGTGTTGTTGCTCTTCAGGCGCGGCGTGACGATCGCCGGCTTGGTGGTCTTCTCGTCGATCACGCGCTGGATGCGGCGCGCCTCGCGCTGCTGCGGGTTCTCGTTCAGCACCGGCCGCAGCAGGTCCTGCGCCTCGAGGTACTTCTCGTCCTTCACCAGCTTCTGCGCCTCGGCGACGACGCCGCGGTGGCGCGCGTCGATCTCGAGCTGGGCGAGGCCCGCGCGCGCGCGCGCGTTGTCGGGATCGTATTTCTGCACCTTCAGGTAGAGCGCGGCGGCGGCCTCGAGCCGGTCGGAGCTGCGCAGCATCTCCGCCTGCGTGATCATTTGCGAGGCGAGAAAGTCGCGCGTGCGCAGGTACTCGACGCGGTACTCGCGCTGGTCCGGGTTCTCGCGCGCCGCCTTGTCGAGCTTGGCGAGCGCTTCCTCGCCGCGGCCGTTGAGGACGTCCTTGCGCGCGTCCTGCAGGACGGGATTGGACACCGCGCAGGCCGCGAGCAGCAGCAACAGCGGAAGTAGGAGGCGCATCTAGGTTCCCTTCTTGTCCTCGCCGGGACGGAAGTAGAGCGTGAGGCGCACCTGCGCCTCAAGCTGGGTATCGGCCGCCTTCTTGCGCTCGAAGCGCACCGCGTCGACCGAGGCGGTCGGCATCGCCTTGAGCACGCGGCCGACGAACTGGCGGATCTGGCCGTAGCTGCCGCGCACCGGCAGGGTTACCCGGTACGCGCTCAGCGCGCCGGTCTTCGATTCGAGGCGGTATTCGCCCTGCTGCAGCTGCAGGCCGGAGGCGCGCGCGTGGCTGTGCAGCGCCTCGACCTCGGCGCCGAGCCGCTGCACCGGCGGGAACATGCCGTGGAAGCGGGCCAGCTCGGCTGCGCCGTCGACCGTGACCGGCTGCGCCGGCAGGCGCGCGCGCTGCCGCTCGGCGGTCAGCGCACGACGCGCGGCGTCCTTCTCGAGCGGCGCCAGCGCACTGAAATAGAACGGCAGGCAGAAGAGCAGCACGCCGAGGCCGATCACGCCGGCGGCGCCGAGGGCTTCGACCAGCTGCTGCAGGCGCTTCATGGCGCGCTCCTGAACGAGACCTGCAGCGAGAACTGCAGCGGGCGCCGCGGGTCGTCCTCGCGCACCTGGTGGCTCACCAGGTGCACGTCCGAGAATCCCTCGGCGGCGGCGACGCGGCGCAGGTAGCGGAACATGGTGTCCTCGGCCTTCGCCTCGGCGGTGACGCGCAGGATGCGGCTGGCGGCGTCGGGCTGCACCTGCAGCACCGCCACGTCGGGCATCGCCGCGCTCTCCAGCGACTCGACCAGCTGCGCCCAGGGCAGCGCGAGCTGGCGCAGCACCGACTGCGCCTCCTTCATCTGCTCGTCGAGCTTCTCGCGCGGAATGGCCCGCGCCGGACGCACCTCGCCGAGCAGGCCCTGCACCGCATCGAGCCGCGCGATCTGCGCCTGCGCGTCGCGCATCCTGACGAACATCTCGTTGGCGACCAGCAGGCTGCCGGCAAGCACCACGTAGCCGAGCCAGCGCGAGCGGCGCGGCGGCGCGACCAGATCGAGCTGGAGCGGCGCGCGCCTCATGCCGCCGCCAGGTTCACGGGCTGCGGCTCGTCGTCGAGCGGCAGCAGGTCGGGGCGCCCGGCCGGGCGCATCAGCATTAGCCGCGGCAGCGCCTCGCCGCTCGCGCGCTGCTGCTCGCGCGCGACGAGCTCGCTCCAGTCCTGGGTCGCGGCGGCCTGGCCGCGGCCGTTGTGCAGCGCGCGCCAGCCGTTCGCGCCGACCAGCGCCAGGCACACCCGGTCGGCCTCGCCGAGCGCGAGCCAGGCGCCTTCCTTCGGGATGCGGCGCCGCCAGCGGTTGAACGCCGACATGAGCAGCGGCTGCGCCGAGACCAGCTTCGCCTTGCCGCCGGCGAAGCAGGCCTTCAGCTCGGCGACCAGGGCGGTATCGACCGCGCAGGCGATCTGCGTCGCGCCGCCGTCGCGCGAAACCCGCACCTCCCAGCCCTTCGCGCGCTCGCCATGGATGCGCGTGAACTGGAAGCGCGCGAGCGCGAGCTCCTCGTCGCGGCTCGAGGCGCCGCCCTGCGAAGCGACCAGGGCGTAGCGCACGAAGTGGTTGGACAGCACCGCCTCTACGCGCAGCCGGGCGCCGCGCCACGCCTGCGCCTCGCGCTTGAGCGCCTCCAGCACGCCGTGCCAGGGCTCGGCGCCGTAGGCCGGGTCGGCCTCGACGCGGCTGCGGGCGAGGACCTTCGGCTTCGGGCCGCCCGACAGCCGCAGCGCGGCGAGCGCGTGCGGCTCGAGCGAAAGCAGGAGCCGGTCAGGAAATAAAAGTGACACGGTTGATCTCCTGCAGGGTGGTATGGCCGCGGCGCACGGCGTCGAGCGCGGCCTCGCGGAGGAAGTGCGTGCCGTTCTTGGCCGCGGCTTCCTTGAGGGCGCGGATCGGCGAGCGGCCGACGATCATTTCGCGGATCTCGTCGTTCAGGATGAGAAGCTCGGCGACCGCGCGGCGTCCCTTGTAACCCGCGCCGCGGCATTCGCGGCAGCCCTTGCCGATCTTGAACTGCCAGCCCTGCACCTGCTTGGCGGTCAGGCCGGACTCCTCCAGCAGCGCCTTCTCCGGCGTGAAGGCCTCCGCGCAGTGCGGGCAGACCATGCGCACCAGGCGCTGCGCGAGGATGGCGTTGCACGCCGAGACGAAGCCGTACAGGTCGACGTTCATGTGCATGAAGCGGCCGATGACGTCGAACACGTTGTTGGCGTGCACGGTGGTGAACACCAGGTGGCCGGTGAGCGCCGATTGCACCGCGATGTTGGCGGTCTCCGGGTCGCGGATCTCGCCCACCATGATGCGGTCGGGGTCGTGGCGCAGGATCGAGCGCAGGCCGCGCGCGAAGGTGAGGCCCTTCTTCTCGTTCACCGGGATCTGCAGCACGCCGGCGAGCTGGTACTCGACCGGGTCCTCGATGGTGACGATCTTGTCCTGGCCGTTGTTGATCTCGGTGATCGCGGCGTAGAGGGTGGTGGTCTTGCCGCTGCCGGTCGGTCCGGTGACCAGCAGCATGCCGTGCGGCTCCTGCGACAGGCGGCGCAGGGCGCGGATGTCGTGCGGCTCGAAGCCGAGGCTGTCGAGCGAAAGCTGGGTCTGCGTGGTCTCGTACAGCGACTGCTTGTCGAGCACGCGCAGCACGGCGTCCTCGCCGTGGATGCTCGGCATGATCGAGACGCGGAAGTCGATCGCGCGGCCGCGGTCGATCGCCTTGAAGCGGCCGTCCTGCGGCACGCGCCGCTCGGTGATGTCGAGCTCGGCCAGCACCTTGATGCGCGCGATCGCCTGCTCGGCCTGCGCCTTGTCCTCGATCAGTTTGATCTGCGTCAGGATGCCGTCGATGCGGAACTTGATGGTCAGCCCGGCGGCGACGCTCTCGAGGTGGATGTCGCTCGCGCCGATCTTCAGCGCGTCGCGCAGCGTCGAGCGCACCAGGCGCACGATCTCGCTTTTCTCGTCGCCGATCGCCTTCAGCGACAGGTCCTCGATGCCGCGGCCCTCGTCGCCGGCGACCGCGGCCTCGGCGCGCACCGCGTCTAGCGCGCGCAGCGTCTCCTCGTGGCTCGCCAGGAAGGCGACCAGGTCGCCGCGGTGCACCAGGCGCCAGCCGAACGGGTCGCGCAGGCGCTCGGCGGCCCACGCCGCCTGCTCGGCCGAGAACGGGTCGTCGGTGGCGAGCAGCAGCGCGCCGTCCTCGCCGCGCAGCAGCACGCAGCCCTTCTGCGAGCACTCGCTGAAGGGCACCACGTCGAAGGCGGGCGCCAGGCGGCGCAGCTCCTCCATGCGCAGCACCGCCATGCGGAAGGCCGCGCCGAGCTCGGCGGCGAACGCGTCGGGCTGCAGGGCGAGGCGCTCCTCCAGCACGTCGACCACGCGCCGGCGCGCGCTCTGCGCGGCGCCGCGCGCCGCGGCGATCTCGGTGTCGAGGCTCATTGCAGGTTCCCCGCCAGCTCGAAGATCGGCATGTACATCAGCACCACGATGGCGCCGATCACCAGGCCGATTACCGCCATCAGGATCGGCTCGAACATGCGCGTGAACCAGTCGACCCAGCGCGCCAGCTCGTCGTCGTGGAAGCCGGCGATGCGGTCCATCATGTCGCCCATGCTGCCGCTCGACTCGCCGACCACCAGCATGCGCATCGCCACCGGCGTGGTGAGGCCGTTGGCGTCCATCGAGGCGGACACGCCGCGCCCTTCGCTGATCGCGCGGCTCGCCGCCACC
Organism: Burkholderiales bacterium; assembly: GCA_036376975.1. Classification (GTDB taxonomy): domain Bacteria; phylum Pseudomonadota; class Gammaproteobacteria; order Burkholderiales; family SG8-39; genus SCGC-AG-212-J23. The sequence goes on from DASUZH010000159.1 coordinate 7,943, forward strand.
AGCCGCTCGCGCAGCACCGGGTGCAGCAGCTCGGCCGCCATCTCGAGCGCGGCGACCAGCGGCATGCCGCCCTTCAGCAGCATGCCGGTGGTGCGGTAGAAG
>DASUZH010000160.1:0-4917 GCA_036376975.1 Burkholderiales bacterium
GCCGCGCGTGTCCGCGTTCCTCAGCGCGAAGAACGAGAAGATCCTCGCCCTCAAGCCCGACCTGGTGCTCGGCTTTTCCGACCTGCAGGCCGACATCCTGCGCGACCTGGCGAAGGCCGGCCTCAACGTGATGGTGTTCAACCAGCGCTCGGTGGACGAGATCCTGTCGATGATTCTCACCCTGTCCTCGATCGTGGGCGCCGCCGACAAGGGCGCCGTCCTGGTCAGGGAGTTGGAATCCGGCCTCGCAAGCGTCCGGAGGGCCGCAGGGAAGTTTGAGAGGAAGCCGCGCGTCTACTTCGAAGAATGGGACGAGCCGATGATCAGCGGCATCCGCTGGGTGAGCGAGCTGGTCGAGATCGCGGGAGGGGAGGACGTGTTCAAGGAGCTATCCTTTTCCCAGTCGGCCTCCGGACGCATCATCGGCGACGCCGGCGAGGTGGTGAAGAGAGAGCCGGACGTAATCCTCGGCTCGTGGTGCGGGAAGAAATTCCGGCCGGAGAGGGTCGCGGCGCGGCCGGGCTGGGGCGCGATCCCGGCGGTGAGGGACAAGCAGCTCTACGAGATCAAGTCGGTGGACATCCTGCAGCCCGGGCCGGCGGCGCTGACCGACGGCGTGCGGCGGATCCACGAGATTCTCAAGGCGTCTTTACGCCCTTAGCCTCGAACGCGGCGGCGAGGCGCCGGAAGAACTCGCGCCGCACGCTGTCGCGCTCGTTCGGCAGCACCTTGATCCGGCAGCGCACGACGAAGCCCCACAGCTCCCAGCGCTCGACGCCGAAGATCTGCACGTCTTCGAGGATCGCCTTGCCGAGCTGCTCGTCCTTGCGCAGCGCGTCGCCGACTTCGCGCATCGCGGCGAGCGCCGGCGCGGTGTCCTGGTACGAGGCCACCGCGGCGTCGATCATCGCGTAGGCGAACCAGCGCGTGCGGTTGCTCACCATCTTGATTTCGCTGTTCGGGATGAAGTGCACGAAGCCGTCGCCGTCGCGCAGCCGCACGTAGCGCAGCGTCACCTCCTCGACTTCGCCGGCGCGGCCGGCGATCTCGACCACGTCGCCCTCGCGCACCTGGTCCTCCATCAGCAGGAAGAAGCCGTTGAAGTAGTCCTTGATCAGGCTCTGCGCGCCGAAGCCGATCGCCAGGCTGGCGACGCCGGCGGTGGCGAGGATCGGCGCGACCGAGATGCCGAGCTCGCTCAGCACCAGCATGCCGGCGACCAGCACGATCAGCACCGCGGCGACGTTGCGCAGGACGGCGGCGAGGGTATGCGCGCAGCGCAGGTCGTCGCTGCCGCCGCCCCTGCGCTGCAGGACCTTGCCGATGCCGCGGATCAGCCGCGCCGCCAGCGCCTGGGCGAGCCAGGCCAGCGCGAGGATCAGGACGATGCGCAGCGCGTGCGTCGCCGTCTGATCGAACTCGCGCAGGTAGGAGACTAGGGCTTCCAGCTTGCGGCTAGTGCAGTCCCAGCGAAGCTTCTATGTTGCGCACCATCGCCACCAGGCGCGGGCCGATGTCGTCTTCCAGCTGGCCCTTCTTCATCATGAACGCCGGCACCGCGCAGTTGAAGGCGACGATCTCGCCGTCGACGGTGCGGCGCATCGGCACGCCGACCGCGTACACCTCGCGCTTCAGCTCGCCGAGCGAGGCGCAGAAGCCGCGCGCGCGGATGTCCTCCAGCGCCTTGTTCACCGAGGCGAGGTACTTGCGGTACGCCTCGGGCTCCTTGACCTTCATCTGGTTCAGCACCGCCTCGCGCTCCGGCGGGGTGCAGGCGGCGAGGAAGGCGCGCCCGATCACCGATTGGGCGATCGGCACCGAGGTGCCGATGTCGGGCAGCGTGGTGATGCCGTTGCCGTGGCGGCTCGACTCGACGTAGACCATGCTGAGGCGGTCGCGCACGCCCATCGACACCGAGCCGTTGCAGTAGTCGGCCAGCTCCTTCAGCAGCGGGCGCGCCACCTGGCGCACGTTCATCGAGGCGAGCAGCGGGTAGCCGATGGAAAGCACCGCGGAGCCGAGCTGGTACTTGCCCAGGCGCATGTTGTGGCGCAGGTAGCCCAGCTTGGTGAGCGTGTAGGTCAGGCGCGACACGGTCGGCTTGGGCAGCCCGGTGCGCACCGAGATCTCCTTGTTGCCGAGCAGCGGCTCGAGCGGCGTGAAGCAGCGCAGCACTTCGAGGCCGCGCGCCAGGGTGGTGGCGAACTGCCGGTCGCCTTCGTGCTCGTAACTGAACGTCGCCGGGGTCTGGGAAAGCGGCGCCGCGGGTTCTGGGGCTCCCATGGGAAACTTCTCCTTTGGTCTATCGCGGTTGCGTTATTCGGTGGAGGGACTGCAGGATGTTTCGCGTTTCGCTATTCTGTCGCCCATTCATGATCAACCTATTCGTACCAGATTCCGCATAGTGAAATCAACCTTGTTCGATCTGAGCGGCAAGGTGGCGCTCGTGACGGGGGCGACCCGCGGCATCGGCAAGTCGATCGCCGAGGAATTGGCCCGCGCCGGGGCCAGGGTGGCCCTCTGCAGCCGCAAGGACGATGCCTGCCGGCAGGTGAAGGAGGAGTTCGAGCGGGCCGGATTCGAGGTCCTCGCCCAGCCCTGCAACGTGTCGCGCAAGGAGGAGCTGCAGGCCCTGGTCGGCGCGACGACGGCAAAATGGGGCCGCGTCGACATAGTGGTCGCTAACGCGGCGAGCAATCCGTACTACGGCCCGCTCACCGGCATCTCCGACGAGGCGTTCGACAAGATCGTCGCCAACAACCTGAAGAGCGTGCTGTGGCTCGCCGGCATGACGCTGCCCGGGATGGGCGAGAGGGCCCAGAAGGAAGGAACTTCAGGCAGCTTCATCGTGGTCGGCTCGATCGGCGGCATCCTCGCCAACACCGTGATCGGCGCCTACGGCATCTCGAAGGCCGCCGACCACCACCTGGTGAGAAACCTGGCCGCCGAGTGGGGGCCGAAGAACGTGCGCGTCAACGCCATCGCGCCCGGCCTGATCAAGACCGAGTTCGCCCGCGCGCTGTGGGAGGACGAGAAGCGCGCCGCCGAGCGCGTTTCAAACACGCCGCTGCGCCGCCTGGGCGAGCCGCGCGATATCGGCGGCATCGCTGTGTTCCTGGCGTCCGACGCGGCGGCTTTCATCACCGGACAGGTGATCGTGGCCGACGGCGGAGTTACCATCTTGTAATGGACCTCAACTACTCCCAGGACGAGCTCGCTTTCCGGGATGAAGTGCGTTCCTGGCTGGAAGCGAACCTGCCGCAGGACCTGCGCGACAAGATGGCGAGCTACGCGCACCTCTCGAAAGAGGACCTGGTGCGCTGGCACAAGATCCTCGCCAAGCAGGGCTGGGTCGCGCCGGCCTGGCCGAAGGAATGGGGCGGCACCGGCTGGAACGTGGTGCAGCGCTACATTTTCGAGGAGGAGCTCGGCTACGTCGGCGCGCCGCCGCTCATCCCGTTCGGCCTGACCATGTGCGCGGCGGTGCTGCTGCAGTTCGGCAGCGACGCGCAGAAGAAGCGCTTCCTGCCGCGCATCTACAACTGCGACGACTTCTGGTGCCAGGGCTATTCCGAGCCCGGCTCGGGCAGCGACCTGGCTTCGTTGAAGACCAAGGCTGTCCGGGAGGGAGCGTTTTATAGGGTTACTGGACAAAAGATCTGGACCACGCTCGCGCACTACGCCGACTGGATCTTCTGCCTGGTGCGCACCGACTCGGGCGCCAAGCGCCAGGACGGCATCTCGTTCCTGCTGATGGACATGAAGACCCCGGGCATCACCGTGCGGCCGCTGATCCTGATGGACGGCGCGCACGAGGTGAACGAGGTGTTCTTCGACGACGTCAAGGTGCCGGCGGAGAACCTGGTGTTCGAGGAGGGCAAGGGCTGGACGGTGGCGAAGTACCTGCTCGGCTACGAGCGCATGAACACCGGCCGCATCGGCGAGTCGAAGCGCCAGCTCGCCAAGCTGAAGAAGTTCGCCGCGCCGATGATGCGGGACATGCGCTTCCGCGACCGCCTGTCGCGCCTCGAGGTGGAGATGATGGCGCTCGAGATCACCAACCTGCGCTTCCTCGACCGCATGCGCCGCACCGGCCAGCCGCCCGGCGCCGACGTCTCGATGCTGAAGATCAAGGGCACCGAGATCCAGCAGGGCCTCACCGAGCTGATGATGCAGGCGATGGATCCGGCAGCTAATGATGAATTCAGTACTTCAATAAAAAAACGTTATCTGTCGATGCGCAAGACCACCATCTACGCCGGCTCGAACGAAATCCAGAGGAACATCATCGCGAAGATGACGTTGGGCCTATGAACTTCGATTACAGCGAAGAGCAGCAGCTACTCGCCGATTCCGTCCGGCGTTTCCTGCAGAAGGACTACGAGTTCGAGGCGCGCAGGAAGATCGTCGCCTCGGCCGAGGGCTATTCGCCCAAGGTGTGGGCGACGTTCGCCGAGATGGGCCTCACCGCGCTGCCGCTGTCGCCCGACTACGGCGGCTTCGGCGGCGGCGCCGTCGACCTGATGGGCGCGATGGAGGCGTTCGGCGAGGCGCTGGTGGTCGAGCCGCTGGTGCCGACGCTGCTCGGCGCGCTGCTGGTCGCGAAGGGCGGCTCGGCGGAGCTCAAGCAGGCCGTGCTGCCGGCGGTGGCCGAAGGAAAGATGAAGCTCGCGTTCGCGTACGCCGAGCCTGGCTCGCGCCATGACCTCGCGCACGTGAAGGCGAAGGCGAGCGGCGGCACGGTCGAAGGCCTGAAGAGCGCGGTGGTCGGCGCGCCGATGGCGGACAAGATCGTCGTTTCGGCGCTCGGCGCCTCCGGTGTCGGGCTCTACCTGGTCGACCAGAAAGACGTCGCTTCCGAATCCTTCCAGACCATCGACGAGCATCGCGCCGCGGATGTCGCGTTCCGCGGCGCCA
>DASUZH010000161.1:0-2255 GCA_036376975.1 Burkholderiales bacterium
CGCCAGCCACTGCGCCGCCGCGGCCGGCTCCTCGCCGTCCAGGTACAGCTCGGTGCGGTTGCAGGTCGAAAGGATGGCCGCCTCGCGCGCCAGGCTGCCCTTGATCTCGCCCAGCGCCTCGCGCAGGCGCTCGACGTGGAACACCACGCGCTCGCGCACCGCGAGCGGCGCGGTCTGGTGGTTCAGTCCGAGTGCGTAGAGAGAAGCCATGCTGGCTGCCGAGCCCGACGATTATACGGCTTGAGGACTATAATTCACGCCGATGGACACGCTCACGCGCATCAAGGATCTCGCGGCCAAGGAGTTCTCCCTCGAACCGGGCAAGCTCGATGCGACGGCGTCGCTCGACACGCTCGGCATCGACTCGCTCAGCTTCATCGAGTTCATGTTCAAGGTCGAGGAAGAGTTCGGCGTCGCCGTATCCGACGACGACCTGAAGGGCATCAAGACGCTCGCCGACCTGGAGCGTCACGTCGCCTCCGCGCTCGCGGCCGCCGGCAAGGCCTGAGCCGCACGCCGATGCGCCGCGTCGCCGTCACCGGCATCGGCGTCGTATCGCCGCTCGCCGACAGCCTGCAGGAATTCCATCGCGCCCTCGCCGAGGGCCGCTCCGGCATCCGCCGCCTGCCGGAGGAGATCGCGCGCGGCTCGGGCGTGCAGGTCGGCGCCACCGTGCCGTGGCAGGCGAGCCCGCTGCTCACGCCCGGCGAAGCGGCCAACCTCGACCGCGTGTCGCAGTTCGCCCTCAGCGCCGCGGCGCAGGCGCTCGCGGCGAGCAGGCTCGACCTGGCGGCCGTCGACCGCACCCGCATCGGCGTGTCCTGGGGCACCGGCATGGGCGGCGCCGGAGCGGTCGACGCGAGCTACCAGCAGGTGTACGGCAAGAACGAATGGCGCCTGCGCCCGCTCACCGTGGTGATGGCGATGAACAACGCCGCGGGCTCGAACGTGGCGGTGCGCCACGGCCTGCGCGGGCCGTTCGCCAATTTCTCGACCGCCTGCTCGTCCTCGGCGATGGCGCTGGGCGAGGCCATGCGCACCATCGCCGCCGGCCGCGCCGACGCGATTAGTGCCGGCGGCGCCGAAGCGCTGCTCACGCCCGGCACCCTCGCCGCGTGGCAGGCGCTGCGCACGCTGGCGCCGGCCGACGCCGCCGACCCGGCGGCGAGCTGCAAGCCGTTCGACAAGCGCCGCGGCGGCCTCGTCCTCGGCGAGGGCGCGGCAGCTTTTGTTCTCGAGGAAGAAACCCATGCCCGCGCGCGCGGGGCCACGATTCATGGCTACCTGACGGGCTACGGCAACTCCTGCGACGCGGCGCACATGTCGCGCCCGGACAAGGACGGCCAGGTGCGCGCCATGCGCGAGGCGCTGCGGGAAGCGGGCCTCGCGCCGGCCGACGTCGGCTATATCAACGCCCACGGCACCGCCACCGCGGTAGGCGATGTTGTCGAGGCGGAGGCGATCAACGCCGTGTTCGATGGCGCGCCGGTGCGCGTCAGCTCCACCAAGTCGCTGCACGGCCACCTGCTCGGCGGCGCCGGCGCGCTGGAGTTCGCCGTCGCCATGCTCGCCCTGCAGGAAGGCCTGCTCGCGCCGACCGCCTACCTCGAGCAGCCCGATCCGGCCTGCGCGCTGAACCACGTCGCGCTGAAGGCCGAGCGGATCGCGCCGCCGCGCGCGGTGATGTCGAATTCCTTCGCCTTCGGCGGCTCAAACGTGGTGCTCATCGCCGAGCGGTCAACCGCGGGTTGAAGTCAACGAGCGTGACCGGGCCGCTCTGCAGAAGGATGGCGTTCTTCGGCACGTTCGACGGTACCGCGCCATAGTTGAAAGTCACCACCGGATATCCGGCGGCTTCCACCGGCAGCTCGCCGCTCAGCATGCGCTTCATGAGACGCCCCTTTGGCGCGACGCCTACCAGCTCGGAGCTCGGCAACGCCAGCTCCGACGCAGCACGGTTGGTGAGCACCGGAGCGTGCACGAAAAAGTCGAACACCAGCGTTTCCGGGCGGGTGTTCGCCTCGACCCAGCGGTAGGCGGCGACGCGGTTGGGATCGATCACCATGTCGAAGGTCGACCGGTAGTGGGCATGGTTGGTGAGGAACAGCAGCGCCACGACCACCAGGACCGAGCGCCCGATGCGCCGCTCGATCGCGAGGAACAGTAGTCCGGCAAACGCACTGAGCGGGTACACGGCGTCGGTGAGGAAGCGGCTCGGCGTGAAGGGCGACAGCGAGCGCTGGTACACCGCCAGC
>DASUZH010000162.1:0-3412 GCA_036376975.1 Burkholderiales bacterium
CCTCGCCGTGGTGGACGACGAGCTGCGCGTGCGCGGCGTAGGCCGGCTACGGGTGATCGACGCCTCGATCTTCCCGCGCATCACCTCAGGGAATACCAATGCCCCCACGTATGTCATTGCCGAGAAAGGCGCCCGCGCCCTCTTGAAACCTCCAGGCTAGATCCTGATCTAATAGCCCGACAAAGGAGAAGAAAACACATGAAGCGGATCTTCCTGTTCATCGCCACCAACCTCGCGGTCATGCTGGTGCTGTCCATCGTGGTCAGCGTGCTCGGCCTCGACCAGTGGCTGAACCAGAACGGCATCAACTATGGCCAGCTGCTCGTGATGTCGGCCATCTTCGGCTTCGGAGGCTCGATCATCTCGCTGCTGATGTCGAAGATGATCGCCAAGTGGTCGACCGGCGCGCACGTCATCGACGGCTCGGAGGGAAGCACCGAGTACTGGCTGGTGGCGACGGTGAAGAAGCTCGCCGACAGCGCCGGCATCGGCATGCCCGAGGTGGCGGTCTACGACGGCCCGCCCAACGCCTTCGCCACCGGCGCCTTCAAGAACGACGCGCTGGTCGCGGTCTCCACCGGGCTGATGCAGTCGATGAGCCGCGAGGAGGTCGAGGCGGTGCTCGGCCACGAGGTGGCGCACGTCTCCAACGGCGACATGGTGACCCTCACCCTGGTGCAGGGCGTGCTGAACACCTTCGTCTTCTTCCTGTCGCGCGTGGTCGGCATGCTGGTCGACAAGGTGGTGTTCCGCACCGAGCGCGGCGTCGGCCCCGGCTTCTACATCACCGTGATCGTGGCGCAGATCCTGTTCGGCATCCTCGCCTCGCTGATCGTGGCCTGGTTCTCGCGCTACCGCGAGTTCCGCGCCGACGCCGGCTCGGCGCGGCTGCTCGGCTCGCCGCAGCCGATGGTGGCGGCGCTGCGCCGCCTGGGCGGCCTGGAGTCCGGCGGCCTGCCCGACCAGGTCAAGGCCTTCGGCATCGGCGGCCCGATCGGCAGCCTGTTCGCCACCCACCCGCCGATCGAGGCGCGCATCGCGGCGCTGCAGGGCTAAGCTGTCATTCCCGCGAAAGCGGGAACCCATGGGCCCCCGCTTTCGCGGGGGCGACTTTTTACGCGGCGAGCTTCGCCGCGCCCTGCATCGTGCCGGCGAGCAGCTGGTAGGCCGCGGTCCACGCCTCGCGCACTTCCGGCGTGAAGGCGCTGCCGAGCCCCTGCTCGAGCGTCCAGAGCAGCGCGCTCGCCACCGTCGCATAGTGCTCGTCGCGCACGCCGTAGCCGGCGTGGCGGCGGCCGAGCGCCTGCACTCCCGGCACCAGCGCGTCGAGGCGCGTCAGGCCGTTCACCGCGAACGTCACCATGCCCATCAGCTTGCGGCCCTGCTCCTTCATGTCGCCGCGGAACATCGGCCGCAGCGAGGGGTCGAGGGCGAACAGCCGGCTGTAGAGCAGCTCGGCGGCGGACTCGGAGATCGGCTCGATCTTCTTCCAGCTCGCCTGCACCAGCTCGATCTGGCGCGGCGTCATCGGTTCGCCATCGCGCGCGGATCGAGATAGAGCTTCACGCCGCGGATGGCGAGCAGCTTGCCGCACGCACGCGCGAGCGGCTCAAGGATGTAGCGATAGGTCGGGGTCTTCATAAGGCAGGCAGACTAGCGGCGGGCGGTATCGCCGCTATATCTGCCCTGTTGCCCGTTTGTTATCGCCGTCCGCCCAGCGGCACCAGCATCGCCGTTTCCCTCCGGTAGCGCTCGTATTCCTCGCCGTGCGCGCGGCGCAGGTCGCGCTCTTCCAGCCAGATTCCGATGAAGATGTAGCCGGTGGTGGCGAGCGCGAACAGCAGGTGCCCGTAGCTCATGTCCGGCGTCGCCCAGAACGCGATCAGGAAGCCGAGCATGATCGGGTGGCGGATGAAGCGGTAGAGCGCGAACTGCACGAAGGGCAGCGGGGTGTACGGCGCGCCCTTCAGGCGCAGGTAGACCTGGCGCAGCCCGAACAGGTCGAAGTGGTTGATCATGAAGGTGGAGGTCAGCACGATCAGCCAGCCGAGCGCGAACAAGGCCCACAGCGCGGCGCGCGCCGCGGGCGCCTCCACCGACCACAGCGTGCCGGCGATCGGCTGCCATTTCCAGAACAGCAGCACGAGCACCAGGCTCGCCAGCAGCACGTAGGTGCTGCGCTCGACCGCCTTCGGCACGATGCGCGTCCACCACCCCTTGAAGCCCGGGCGCGCCATGACGCTGTGCTGCACGGCGAACAGGCCGAGCAACAGCACGTCGATCAGCAGCGCCTCCGGCAGCATGCCCGCCGGCGGCGTGTCGATGCCCTTCGGCACCAGCACGTTGCCGACGAAGCCGATGGCATACAGGAACGTGACGAGAAAGACGGCGTAGGCGGCGGCGCCGTAGAGAAACGCAAGCATTCCCATGAGATCTCCTCCTGTCGTTGTGAGAAAGGTCCGCTAAGCGAGGATCGGTCCGAGCGCGGCGACGATGCGCTCCATCTGCGCCTTGGTCGTCATGCCGCCGAGGATCTTCTGGAAGCGCTCGTCCTGCACGCCCGAGCCGATGTACTGCCAGCGGTAGGCCTTGAGCATGGTGTCGCCGATGCGCGCGACATCCGCCGCGCCGAAGCTGCGACCGCACGCGCGCAGGAAGTAGTCGGTGTCCGCGGCCGCCTGCGTCTTGAGGATGCCGTCGACCGCCGCCACCAGCTCGATCAGGTCGTCGACCGCGGCGTCGCGCTGCTGCGCGGTGAGCTTGGCGTTCTCGCGCTGCCACTCGAGCTCGTCGATGATGGCGTGCTGCGACTCCTCGCGGGCGTGGAACGTGAAGATGTCCTTCCACAGGGCGGAGAGCTCGAAGTCGGGCTCGATCGCCTGCCGGTAGTGCGACAGCACGAAGATCTCGATGTGGCAGATGAGGCCCAGCACCGCCCAGGTCGACTTGCCGAGCACCACGCCGGCGACGTCGTTCGCCTTCGGCATCAGCGTGTAGCCGGCCGGCATTTCCTGCGCGAGCATCCGCTCGACGCGCCGGAACAGCTCCTGGTGCTTGAGCTCCTCGTCGGTGAAGCGCACCAGCGCCTCGAACGCGTTCTGGTCGCCGAACCAGTGCTCGCGGCTGACCTCGAGCATCTTCGGCGCGATGAACCGCTCGACCAGGCCGAACAGGTTGGCGTAGGTGCGCCCCTGCACCTGGCTGAACAGCAGTCGCTCGCGGCCGCTGAGGAAGGTGAGCTCGCGCGCCTTCGACAGGCCGTCGGGCAGGAACTTGCGGGTGAACTCGAAGCTGCGGCCGCGGATCACGTCGTTCTCGATGTCGAAGCGCAGGCGCTTCGAGGACTCGACGATGCGCGCATAGCGCTCGGCGTTGGACGGCTGGGTTGCGTGGGCTACGGCTTGATGAGTTG
>DASUZH010000163.1:0-11067 GCA_036376975.1 Burkholderiales bacterium
TCGAGGAACACCGTGCGCGTCTCCGGCTTGCCGTCGCCGTCGGCGTCGCGCAGCAGGGTGATGCGGTTCGCGCTCGGCACCGCCGAGCCGGCGCTCTTCATGAAGCGCTTCATCACCTTGCCCTTGATGCCCTGGCCGTCCTCGGGCCGCGGCGGCGCCGCGGTCTCCGCGACCAGCACGTCGCCGTTCGGCAGGACGTACAGCCAGCGCGGATGGTCGAGGCCGGCGGCGTAGGCGGCGACCGAAAGGCCCTGCGCCGCCCGCGGCGCGGTTCCTTCCGGCCAGCCGGTCGCCGGCGCGACCTTGACGGTCGGGATGAGCGAGGTCTGCGGCGGCGGCAGCCTGGGCTGCGGCCCGCTCTGCTCGGCCTCGGAAAGGCGCGCGGTCTCGCCGCAGGCGGCGAGGGCAAGCGCGGCGACGAACGCGGTCAGGGTTTTCATGTCAGGTCCCGCTCATGTTCCGAGAGGCATGCGCCGGTCGTAGGAACCCTTGCGCCGCTCGTACGCGACTTCGCGCCAGGCCTGGCGGCGGTCGCCGAGGCCCATGCGCCGCTCGGTGCCGTCGTCCAGCACGGGAATGTCGGAGCGCCAGCCGAAGTACGCGGCGACGGCGGCGGTGCCGAGGTGCAGCCAGACGTCGTGGCCGTGGACCGGGATCAGCCCGAACACGGTGTTGAACGGCTGCGGCAGCAGGCCCATCACGCCGAGCAGGCCGTAGATCAGGGCGAGCGCCTGGGCATAGCGCCGCGACATCGCCTCGGAGCTCGCCGCGGCGAGGCCGGCGATGCCGATGGCGAGATGCGCGGCGCTGTGCAGCACGTTGACCGGGAACAGCCCGAGCAGGTAGCCGTACAGCACGGTGAAGGTGGTGGCCGGGGCATCCGCCGGCGGCGGGGTGAGCGCGGCCGGGAACATGCCGAGGATGCCGGCGAGGGTGAATGCGATGCCGAAGATCAGTGCGAAAGCAGTGGTGTTCATGGCGTCTCCACGTACCCCGGGTCGGGGCTGTCGTAGTCGCGGCTCAACCGCACCCGCCCGTCCGGCGCGAGGACCGCGACGCGGGCGCGGGGCTTGGCGCGCGCAACGCGGACCGCATGACGCATCGCCCCCCACTGGCTGGGGAAGTAGGCGATGGCCACGCGGCCCGGCCCGCGCTCGTTCACGCTCCAGACGCCGTCGCGGCTGCGCGATACGCAGAGCAGCGGCGCCGGCGCGGTCATGCTCAGCCGCCCGAAACGGTCAGCTGGTTCTTCACCGACTTCACGCCGCTGACCTTCTTCGCCACCATCTCGGCGCGCTTCTTCTGCTCTGCACTTTCTACCTTGCCCTTCAGCGTGACGATGCCCTTGTCGCTGTCGACGTCGATGCTGGTGACGGTCTTCAGGCCGACGTCGGCGGCGAGCGCGCTCTTCACCTTGCCGGTGAGCGCGGCGCCGGACACCGCGTCGCGGTTCTTCGAGCGGTCCTCCGCGGTCGGCACCGGCGAGTCGGTTTTCGACGGCATGTCGGCGTTCGAGCGGGTGTCGCTCTGCACGTTGGGGTTGGGGTTGGTCGACGGCTCGCGCGTGGTCGACTTGTCCTGGGCGATCGCCGGGGCGGCGAGGAACAGGGCGGATGCGAGGATTGCGATGCGCTTCATGGCGTTTCCTTTCGGTTGGATGGGCTTCAGCCGCCCACGGTGAGCTGGTTCTTCACCGACTTCACGCCGCTGACCTTCTTCGCCACCGCTTCGGCGCGCTTCTTCTGGTCCGCGGTGTCGACCTTGCCCTTCAGCGTCACCACGCCGCTCTTGTCGTCGCTGTCGACGTTGATGCGGGTAAGGGTCTTCAGGCCGACGTCGGCGGCGAGTGCGCTTTTCACCTTTCCGGTGAGCATGGAGTCGGCAGCGGCCTCGTTGTTCTTGGCGCGGTCTTCCGCGCTGGGAGTCGAGGTCGGCTTCTCGCCGGCCGGCTGCGCGAGGGCGTTGGCGGCGAGGAACAGCGAGGGAATCAGGACTGCGAGTACTTTCAGTTTCATGGGACTTCTCCTAGTTAACGTCCAGAGGGGGGTGTTGCACGGATGACTTCGGGTTTCTCCACGGGCGGCCGGCGGATCTCCTGCTCGAGGCTGGGCCGCTCGCGCTTCTCGAACGGCGGCAGCTCGACCGGGCGGCCGCTTTCTGCGGATTGGTAGAGGGCGCGGATCACGCGCACGTCGGCGAGGCCCTCGTCGGCGCCGGGCTCGGGCTCGCGGTTCTGCAGGATGCAGTCGGAGAAATACAGCAGCTCGGGGGCGAACTGGTCGCGCCGCGCGAAGCGCCGCTCGCGCGTCTCGCCGTCGAGGGTCAGGCGGTGGCGCAGCGCCACCGCGTACTCGAACGCCGGCTCGACCGCCAGGTCGCCCTTCGGGCCGGCGATGCGGTACGAGGACACCTTGGCGGCGCCGAAGCTGCAGGTGAAGGAGGCGAGCCGCTCGCCCGGGAAATGCAGCACCGCGCTGGCCGATTCCTCCACCTCGCCGAGGCGCCCGGCGAGGGTCGCCTGCACCTCGACCGGCTCGTCGCGGAACAGCGCGCGCGCAGCGTTGATGCAGTAGATGCCGATGTCCCACAGCACGCCGCCGCCGGTGTCGCGCCGCGCGCGGATGTTGCCGGGCTCGACCGGGGTGCAGAAGGTGGAATTGAACAGGCGCGGCTCGCCGATCCGGCCGGAGCGGGCCACCTCGGCCGCCTCGAGGTTGGCGCGCTCGAAATGCAGGCGGTAGGCGGTCATCAGCTTGACGCCGGCCTCGCGCGCCGCGGCGGCCATGCGCCCGCAGTCCTCCTCGGTCAGCGCGAGGGGCTTCTCGCACAGCACGTGCACGCCGGCGCGCGCCGCGCGCACCGCGTAGTCGCAGTGCAGGTGGTTCGGCAGCGCGAGGTAGACCGCTTCGATGCCGCTCTTCAGGCACTCGTCGTATTGCTCGTACGAGTATCCGTGCTCGATCCCGTATTTCTTGCAAAGCTCCGCACGCTTGGTCGCGTTCGAGGAGACGAGGGCGGTCAGAACCGAGTTCCGCCGCGCGTTGGCGAAGGCGGGCAGCACGGCCACCTGGGCGATATGGCCGAGGCCGACCACGGCGTAGCGGATCTGGCGGCGGGCCATGGCTGCCTCTACTTCGCGATGCCTTCGATCAGGTTGGCGAGGTCGTCGGCGTGCTCCTCTTCCTTGGCCAGGATCTCTTCCATCAGGCGGCGGGAAGTGGGGTCGGCGTCGCCGAGGTAGTTGATGATCTCGCGGTAGCTGTCGATGGCGATGCGCTCGGCGACCAGGTCTTCCTTGATCATCTCCTCCAGCGAGTCGCCTTCGACGTACTCGGCGTGGCTGCGGGTGGAGAGGCCGTCGGGCGACAGGTCCGGCTCGCCGCCGAGCTGGGTGATGCGCTCGGCGATCTGGTCGGCGTGCTGCTGCTCGTCGCTGGCGTGCTCGAGGAACTCGGCCGCCACGCCCTCGGCGTGGATGCCCTTCGCCATGTAGTAATGGCGCTTGTAGCGCAACACGCAGACGATCTCGGTGGCGAGCGCCTCGTTGAGGAGCTTGAGCACCGTGGCGCGGTCGGCCTGGTACCCGGGAGTCACCGCGCCCTGCGCGATGTGCTCCCGGGCCCGCTTGCGCAGCGTCTGGATGTCGGAGAGAAAGGCTCCGCTCATCTATTTCTGCTTGGCGGTGGTGGAGCCGCTGCCGGCCGGGCGCTCGGCGGGCTTGGCGTCGGCGCGCTTGATGTCGGCCTTGGCGCGCTCGTACTTGGCCTTGGCGTCCTTCTCGCACACGTCCTTGTCGTTGCCCTTCTGGTCCTCGCAGCGCTCCTTGGCGACGTCGTACTCGGCTGCGGCCTTGGCTTCGCGCACCTTGCGCTGGTTGGCGGCGCTCGGCTTCATCTTGGCGTCGAGCTCGGCCTTGGCGATCTTCTCCTTGCCCTTGGCCTCCTTCTGGCAGACGTCCTTCGCGTTGCCCTGCATCGTGTCGCAGCGCTCGCGCGCGGCCTTGTACTCGGCCTCGATGCGGTCCTGGTCGGCGTTCTTGACCTGGCGCTTCGAGGTGTCCTGCGCCTGCGCGCCGCCGAAGGCGAGCGCCAGCGCGGCTGCGATGGCGTAGATGTGCGGTTTCATTACGGTCTCCTCAGCAGGCCTGCGACCAGCGAGACCAGGAACAGGACGACGAAGACGACGAACAGGATCTTGGCGATCTCGGCGGCGCCGGCGGCGATGCCGGTGAAGCCGAAGACCGCCGCGACGATCGCGACGATGAAAAACGCTAGTGCCCAGCTAAGCATGACCGACTCCTTCGAAATGTGGGGTGAACAAGCATCAGCAGAATGCGGGTGAGCAAACTCCGTGCCGTTGTTGGACAGCGGCGCGGGCTGTAATGCTTGCCGGCGTTTGTAGGTTCTTCCGGCCGTTGCGAAGCTACGCGGCGTCGACGTTCCTCTACAGGCGAGTGCGGCATGGCTCCTGCTGGGAACGCGATTGAATGGACGCCGAGCGCGAAACCGAGCAGCGGATTCCGGTGATGGCCTGGCGGGCGCGGCCGGACATGTCCTGCGAGTGGCTCAGCCCGCAATGGCTCGCGTTCACCGGCAGCGGCGCGGAGCAGGCGCTAGGCGACGGCTGGTCGCGCGGCGTGCACCCGGAGGACCTCGGCGGCTGGCTGGACGCCTGCCTGCGCGCCTACGACGCGCGCGAGCCGTTCGAGCTCGAGTACCGGCTGCGCCGGCACGACGGCGAGTACCGCTGGGTGCTCGACCGCGGCGTGCCGCGCTACGCCGCCGACGGCGCCTTCCTCGGCTACGTCGGCTTCTGCATCGACGTCGACGAGCGCCGGCGGGCGCAGGACGAGCTGGCGTTCGCGCTCGAGCGCGAGCGCAAGCTGCGGCGCATCGCCGAGGAGGCGGGGCGCATCAAGGACCGCTTCATCGCCGCCGTGCTGCAGGAGGCGATCGAGCACGGCGGGCCGGTGCAGCTGCGCACCATCCTCGCCGGGGTGAGGGTGCTGGTCGTCGATGGCGACCCCGGCTCGCGCGAGCGCACCGCCAGGCTGCTCGGCGTGGCCGGCGCCGAAACGAAGACCGCCTCGCGCGCCGCCGAGCCGCTCGGATCCTGGCGTCCTGATGTAGTGATTTCCGACATCGGCATGCGCGGCAACCTGCTGGTGCGCGGCCTGCGCGCCCTGTCGGGGCGCGATGCGCAGCTGCCGAAGCCGGTCGAAGCGGTCACGCTCCTCGCCACCGTAGCCCGGGTTGCCCAGCCCGCGAGCATGTAAGAAGTGCCCGTAGTGCATAGAGTGCGCGTGGCACGCGGGTTGCTGCACTCCTGTGTCTGTCATATCCGAACGGAGATCACGCATGAACTGGGACCGCATCCAGGGCAACTGGAAGCAAATGAAGGGCAAGGTTCGCGAGCAATGGGGCAAGCTGACCGACGACGAATTCGACCGCATGGCCGGCAACCGCGACCAGCTGATCGGCAAGATCCAGGAGCGCTACGGCGTGGCCCGGGACGAAGCCGAGCGCCAGGTCAAGGACTGGGAAGGGAGGCAGCAATGAAGAAGCTCTCCCACGCGATTTGCGCGGCAGCCGCCGTGCTGGCGCTCGGCCTCGCCGGCTGCGCCTCGGATTCCTCGAAGAGCCAGAGCGTCGGCGAATACGCCGGCGACGCCGGGCTCACCGCCAAGGTGAAGACCGCGATCGCCACCGACGTCGGCGCGCGCACCGCCGCGGGCGTCAACGTCGAGACCTACAAGGGAACCGTGCAGCTGTCCGGCTTCGTCGACTCGCAGGACCAGGCGACGCGCGCCGCGGACGCGGCCAAGAAAGTGGACGGCGTACGTTCCGTCAAGAACGACATCCGTGTGAAGTAGTCGCTGTTCTGACCCTCGCGCTGGCCGCGGGGTGCGCCTCGGCGCCCGAGCCGCAACGGGCGCCGGCGGGGCCCCCCGCGCTGGTGCCGGGCAACAGCGCCCGCATCCTCATCGACGGCCCGCGCGCGCACGAGGCGATGTTCGCCGCGATGTCGGCTGCGCGCGACAGCATCAACCTCGAGACCTACATCCTCGAGGCGGGCGAGGTCGGCGAGCGCCTCGCCGGCCTGCTGGAGAAGAAAGTCGGCGAGGGCGTCAAGGTCAACCTGATCTACGACAGCGTCGGCTCGATCAAGACGCCGCCCGAGTATTTCTCGCACCTGCGCGCGATCGGCGTGTCGGTTTGCGAATTCAATCCCGCCAGCAGCCTGTTCAAGGTCAACAACCGCGACCACAGGAAGATCCTGGTGGTGGACGGGCGCACCGCTTTCACCGGCGGAGTCAACATCAGCTCCGCCTATTCCAGCAGCTCGCGCAGCGCCCGCAGGACCGCCGCAAAGGAAACCAAGGAGGGCTGGCGCGACACGCAAGTGCAAGTCGAAGGTCCGGTCGTGGCGCGATTCCAGCGGCTGTACCTGGACTCCTGGGCCTCGCAGGACTGCGGCCCGGCGGGACCGGCGGCGTTCTTCCCGCCGCCGGAGCGCCGCGGCGGCATGGCGATGCGCCTGGTCAGCGCCGACCCGGTGGAGCGGGAAAGCGAGATGTACGTCGAGCTGCTCGACGCCATCGGCAAGGCGCGCAGCCGCGTCTGGCTGACGATCGGCTACTTCGTCCCCGATCCGGCCTCGAAGCAGGCGCTGGTCGACGCGGCGCGCCGCGGCGTCGACGTGCAGCTGGTGGTGCCGGGCTACAGCGACTTCTGGGCGCCGGTCTACGCCGGGCGCTCGCACTACGAGGAGCTGCTCGCCGCCGGCGTGCGCATCCATGAATGGCGCGAGGCGCTGATGCACGCCAAGACCGCGGTCATCGACTCGTCCTGGTCGAGCATCGGCTCCACCAACGTCGACTGGCGCAGCTTCGTGCACAACTACGAGGCCGACCTGGTGGTGGAGGACGCCGGCTTCGCCGCCGAGATGGAGCGGCGCTTCCGGCGCGACGTCGCCGCCGCAACTACGATCGACCCCGCGGCATGGAAGATGCGTGGCACCGGGCAGAAGCTGAAGGAGTGGTTCGCCCGCCAGTGGGAATACCTGCTTTGAAGAGAAAGGAATCCAGATGAGCACGACTGCAAGAGCCGTACGCGTAGCGCATTTCGACCTGCCGTCGCTCCCTTACGGGTACGACGCGCTGGAGCCGCACATCTCGAAGGAGACGCTGCAGCTCCACCACGACAAGCACCACAGGAAGTACGTCGACACGATGAACCAGCTGCTCGAGAAGGAGAACGTGCACGCCGCCTCGCTGGCGGATGTGGTGAAGCACAGCTCGGGCAAGCTGTTCAACAACGCCGGCCAGGCGTGGAACCACGACTTCTACTGGCAGTCGCTGTCGGCGAAGGGCGGCAAGCCCTCCGAGACGATGATGAAGCGGATCTCCGCCGCTTTCGGCGACTGGGGCAAGTTCACCAAGGCATTTGCCGAGGCCGCCAACAACCAGTTCGGCAGCGGCTGGGCCTGGCTGGTCAACCGCAACGGCAAGCTCGACATCATGGCCACCCCGAACGCCGAGTCGCCGATGGCGCAGGGCATCCCGTGCCTGCTCGCCATCGACGTCTGGGAGCACGCCTACTACGTCGACTACCGCAACCAGCGGGAGAAGTACACCGAGGCGGTGATCAACGAGCTGCTCAACTGGGAGTTCGCCGAGAAAAAGCTCGCCGGCTAGAGGCCGATGCGGGCGAGCGAGCGCTCCAGGGTTGCGATGTGGCTGGGGTCGCTCAGCGGGTACGTGCGCAACCAGTCGCGCACCTTGAAGCCCGGCTGCAGGGCGCGGATTTCCTCCGCCTTCCACGCCGCCTCCTTGTCATCGCCAGCCGCGAGATGCAGGGCGGCGAGGTACACGTAGGTTTCGATCGCCTCCGGATTGCGCCCGAGCGAGTTCTCCAGGTTGATGCGCGCCTGCTCGAGGTCGCCGAGGAAGAAATAGGCGCGCCCGAGCAGCAGGTAGTAGAGGTAGCTGCCCTGCGGGTTCAGCCTCAGCGCGGAGCGAAGGATGCGCACCGAATCGGCTGGACGCCCGGCGTAGACCTGCAGGCCGCCGAGGAGGGCGAGGCCGTCGGCGTAGGAGGGCGTGAGCCGCATCACGTCCTCGAGGATCGCGATTGCCTGCGGAAACTCGCGCCGGTGCACGTGCACGAAAGCCAGCGTCCACTGCGTCTCCGGGAACTCCGGGTTCATCTGCACCGCGGTCTTCGCCAGCTGCAGCGAGCGGGCGAGGGCGGCGTCGCCGTCGGCGACCCACTGGTTTCGATAGTCGGCGAGGTGCGTGAGGGCCAGCGCGGCGTACGCGCGCGAGAAGCTGCCGTCGAGCGCGATCGCCCTGAGGAACAGCTTGCGCGCCGCCTGGTTCTCCGGCTTCGTGCGCACGCTGAGCGCCGCCTGTCCGCGCTGGAAGAGCGAATACGCCTCGAGGTTGCGGGTATAGGGCTGCGCCAGGCGCCGGAGCTCCTGCTCGCTGACCTTCGCCGGCAGGGTCTGCAGCAGGCGCGGGCCGAGCTCTTCCTGGATGGCGAAGAAGCTCGCCCGCTCGCGGTCGAAGCGCTCGGACCAGAGCTGCTTTCCGGTGCGCGCGTCGGCGAGGGACACGTTGACGCGCACGCGCCCTTCGAAGCGCTGCACGGTGCCGGTCACCAGGTAGTCGGCGGCCGCCTCCGTCCCGGCCGCGGTCGCGTCGATCACCGACAGGCCGGACAGCTTCGACAGGTCGGAGACCAGGTCCGCGGTCATGCCTCGCGCCAGCAGCGCCGCCTCGGCGTCGGCGCCGACCGGCTCGAAGGCGCGCACGCTCACGGTCGGCAGGGACGGCGCCTCGGCGCGCTCCAATCGGGGTTCCTCGGCGCGCTCCCACCAGGAGAGGCCGGCCGCGGCGGCAACGAGCACCGCTACGGCCAGGCCCGCGGGCCAGAGCCTGCGCGCTTTTGCGGCAGGCGCTTCCGCCGGCGACACGGATGCGACCAGCCGGTAACCCCGCTTGGGGATGGTCTCTATATAGGACTCGCCGAGCGCCTTGCGCAGCTTGATCACCACTTGCGTGAGCGCGTCGTCGCCGACCACCGAGCCGCGCCAGATCTCCGCCAGCAGCTCCTCGCGGCTCGCGACCTGGCCGGGCCGGGCGGCGAGGTAGAGGAGGACTTCCATCGCTTTCGGCTCGACCTTGACCGACCGCCCCGCCGCGGAAAGCTGGTTGAGCGACGGCTCGACCGTCCAGTCGCCGACGCGCACGTCGCCAGTAAGGCTTTGAATTGGCACGTTTCGTGAATCCTTAGCCCAACCTTAGCCGTTCCTTAGGGACTTCCGCGCGCCGGCCGGGCGCAATGCGGCTTCCGATCCAAGGAGGCCGCCCATGAAGGCAGCAGCAATTATCAGCGCAATCCTGTCCCTATTCGCCGCTTCTGGCGCGCTCGCGCACGACGACGCCCCGCCGCCCGCCGGCCGCCCGCCCGAGCAGCTCGGCAAGGTCGACTTCCCGACCTCGTGCGATCCCAAAGTCCAGCCGGCTTTCGAGCGCGGCGTGGCCCTGCTGCATTCCTTCTGGTTTCCCGAGGCGCGCAAGGTGTTCCTGCAGGTCGTCCAGGACGACCCGTCGTGCGCGATCGCGTACTGGGGACTGGGAGTCAACCGCCTGCTCAACCCCTTCGGCGGACAGCCGCCGGAGAAGGCGCTGCTGGAGGGGCAGGCGGCGCTCGACAAGGGGCTCGCGACCCCCGCGAAGACCCAGCGCGAGCGCGACTACGTCGAAGCGATCGCGTCCTTGTACACGCACGACCGGGCGCCCTGGAAGGAGCGCGTGCTGCGCTACGAGCAGGCGATGGAGCGCCTCGTCGCGCGCTACCCGGGCGACGCGGAGGCCGCGATCTTCTACGCACTGGCGCTGAACGTTGCGGCGGACCCCAACGACAAGACCTACGCCAGGCAGCTGAAGGCGGCGGCGATCCTGGAGCCGATCTTCGCGAAGCAGCCTGACCACCCCGGGGTCGCGCACTACCTGATCCACAGCTACGACTACCCGCCGATCGCACACAAGGGGCAGTCGGCTGCGCGCAAGTACGCGGCCATCGCGCCTTCGGCCGCGCACGCGCTGCACATGCCTTCGCACATCTTCACCCGCACCGGATCCTGGGAGGATTCCATCGGCGCGAACCGGCGCTCGGAGGAGACGGCGCGCAAGAACAACACGCCGGACGAGATCCTGCACGCGCTCGACTACCAGGTGTACGCCGCGCTGCAGCTCGGGCGCGACGCCTATGCGCGCAGCGCGATCGAGCGCATGCAGGGGGCTGGGCAGTACGAGCGCGTCGCAGGCGCCTTCGCGCTCGCCGCCGGCCCGGCGCGATACGCGATGGAGCGGGGCGACTGGAAGATGGCGGCGCAGCTCGAGCCGCGGCCCAGCCAGTACCCGTACGTCGACGCGATGACCCATTTCGCGCGCGCAGTCGGCGCCGCGCGGCTCGGCGACACCGGCGCGGCGGAGAAAGACGCGGCGCGCCTCGTCGAGCTGCGCGACGCGATGGAGAAGCGCAAGGACTCCTACTGGGCCGGCCAGATCGAGGCGCAGCGCCTCAGCGCCGAAGCCTGGATCGCGCTCGCGAAAGGCCACCGCGACCACGCGCTCGCCCTCATGCGCCAGTCCGCCGACCTGCAGGACAAGGGCGAGAAATCACCCGTCACGCCGGGCTATATCGGCCCTTCGCGCGAAATGCTCGGCGAGATGCTGCTCGAGCTCAAGCGTCCGGCGGAGGCGCTGAAGGAGTTCGAACTCTCTGTGGCGCGCGACCCGAACCGCCGTCGCAGCTTCCAGGGTGCCTCCCGCGCCGCCGCGCAGTCCGGCGACGCCGAGGCGGCGCGGAAATATTCCGAGCGCCTGGCTGCGCTCGCCCGCAACTAGTCCTACCAGTTCCGCGGCGGGCCGCAGCGCGGCGAGGGGTCCCTGACTTCCTGGCAATAGCTGAAGGCCTCGCCGCGCACGCTTCCGTTCTGGTTACGGAAGCGGTTGAAGCAGTCGATGCTTTCGCGGTACAGCTGGTACTCGTACTCGCA
>DASUZH010000164.1:0-4434 GCA_036376975.1 Burkholderiales bacterium
AATCTCGTCTCGCTTCGCTTTGACCAGAACCATTGTTGTTTGGTTATATCTTTAAAGAGTAATAACAACTAATAATGTGGCCAGAAATCCGGGATAACTTGGAAAGCGCTTGTGCGACAGCCAATTGCGTGAAACCGGACGACGGGAGAGCCTGTGAAGCAGCTGTGTACCGTTGTGGATAGATTTCGCGCGACGGCAGATAACGCCGGTTACCCACAATCTGTCCCGAGTTTGCCCACAGCGCGTGTCAGCCTTTCAGGACCTGCTCGAGCACAACGTAGTCCCGATCGAGCGCGTTGTCTTGCTTGCGCAAGCTGGCGATGGTGCGGCAGGCGTGCAAAACGGTGGTGTGGTCGCGGTTGCCGAAGGCCTCGCCGATCTCGGGCAGGCTCATCTGGGTGAGATCCTTGGCGAGCGCCATCGCCACCTGGCGCGGCCGCGCGACGTTGCGGCTGCGCTTCTTCGAGTGCATGTCGGAGATCTTGATCTTGAAGTACTCGGCGACAGTCTTCTGGATGCCCTCGACGCTGACCTGCCGGTTGGCGATGTTGAGGATGTCTCGCAGCGCCTCCTTGGCGAGGTCGAGCGAGAGCTCGCGCGCGTTGAAGCGGGAGTAGGCGAGGACCTTCTTCAGGGCGCCCTCGAGCTCGCGCACATTGGAGCGGATGTGCTGCGCGATGAAAAAGGCGATGTCCGACGAGATCTCGGCCGATTCGGCTTCGGCCTTCTTCATCACGATCGCCGCGCGCATCTCCAGCTCTGGCGGCTCGATGGCCACGGTGAGGCCCCAGCCGAAGCGCGAGATCAGGCGCTCCTGCATGCCCGACATCTCCTTCGGGAAGGTGTCGCAGGTGATCACGATCTGGCGGTGGGCCTCGACCAAGGCGTTGAAAGCGTAGAAGAACTGCTCCTGGATGCCGTCCTTGTTGGAGAAAAACTGGATGTCGTCGATGAGCAGCAGATCGAGCGAGTGGTAGTAGCGCTTCAGCTCGTCGAACGACTTCTGCTGGTAGGCGCGCACCACGTCGGTGACGTACTGCTCGGCATGGCTGTAGCGGATGCGGGCTTCGGGCCGGCGCTCGGCGACGTGGTTGCCGATCGCCTGCAGAAGGTGGGTCTTGCCCAGGCCAACCCCGCCATAGATGAACAGCGGGTTGTAGGAGATTCCGGGATTCTCGGCCACCTGGATCGCCGCCGCGCGAGCGAGCTGGTTCGCCTTGCCGGTGACGAAGCTGTCGAAGGAGAAGCCGCGGTTCAGGCGCCCGCGCTCTGCGCTGGCCGGCGCTTCGGCGCCGCCGCGGGCAGGGGCAGGCGCCGCTGCCTTGCCGACCGGAGCTTCGGCGCGCGCGAGCACGAGGCGCACGCCTACGTCACGCCCGCCGGCTTCCGCGGCGAGCCTTTCGATGCGCGCGGCGAAGCGCTCCCGCACCAGCTCGAGGACGAAGCGATTGGGGGCCTGCAGAACAAGCGTGTCGCCGCCGGCGTCCCCGCCTGCTTCCGGCGCGAGGGGGCGAATCCAGGTGTTGAACTGCTGCGCGGGGAGCTCCTGCTCAAGTCGCCGCAGGCATGCGTCCCAGAGGTTTTGCATCTTGTGATTGCCTGCCTTGTGAACTGGCCCGGACGAGCCTGAATTTTAACTCGCTTCAATGCACCTTATCCACAGCCGCGCGAGCGATTTGAAGTGGTGCGCAAGTATTTGACAACGCATTGATGCGCACGCTCTAATACCGCCCTTTTTCGGATCGGGCAGCGATGGCCACCAAGCGTACCTATCAACCGTCGAAAACGCGCCGCGCGCGGCGTCACGGCTTTCTCGTGCGTAGCCGCACGCCGGGCGGGCGCAAGGTTCTGCGCAACCGGCGGGCACGCGGCCGCCGCCGCCTCGGGTTGTAGCCGCGGCGGTCAAGCGCTTCGGTCTGGATGCCGATCGCCGGCTGAGGCGCCGCGCCGAGTTCGAGCGGCTGCTGCGGCAGGGCAAGCGGCGCAGCCTCGGCGGCTATACCTTCTTCATGGAGCAGCGCGAGGGCGGACAGCCCAGGCTGGGGATGCTGGTAACCCGCCGCCACGCTGCGGCAGCCACGGAGCGCAACCGGATCAAGCGCTGCATCCGTGAAGCCTTCCGCCTGGAGCAGGAGGCGCTCGGGCCGGTTGACCTCTTGGTGCGGCCGCCGTTTGACGTGCGCCCGACGGCGCAGATGATTAGCCGACTTCGCGAACTGCTCGCAGGACTGAACAAGAAATGATCACAAGCTGCATGCGCGCCGCGGTACGCGGGTACCAATGGTTCATCCGACCGGTGCTGCCGGCTGCGTGCCGCTTCTACCCCTCGTGCTCGGAGTACGCCGACCAGGCGCTCGGGCGCCACGGCCCGTGGCGCGGCGGCTGGCTCACCGCGAAGCGCTTGTGTCGCTGCGGCCCATGGCATCCGGGCGGATGCGACCCGGTGCCCTAGCCCATGGATACCCAGCGTCTCATCCTGCTGTTCATTTTCGGTTTCTCGGTGCTCATGCTCTGGGAGGCCTGGGAACGGGAGCATCGGCCCAAGCCTGCCGCGAGTGCGCCGGTCGCCGCGAGCCCGCAGCAGGGCATTCCCTCTCCTGCGGCCCCGGCCAAGCCTGCCGCGGGCGCGCCCAAGACCCCCGCCGCCGCTGCCGCCCCCGTTCCGGCGACCGCCGCCGCCGCCAAGGGTGAAACGGTGCGCGTTGCCACCGACCTCTTCGTCGCCGAGATCGACACCCTCGGTGCGACGCTCAAGCGCTTCGAGCTTCTCAAGCACAAGGACGCAGTCGACCCGACCAAGAACTTGGTGCTGCTCGGTCCGGAGCACAAGTACGAAGCGCAGAGCGGCCTGACGCGTGAAGGCGGGCCGAACCACCTGACCGTATGGAGCGTGGAGGGCAACGATTTTTCGCTGCAGCCGGGTACCGACACGGTACAGGTCCGCTTCAAGGGGGAAGGGCGCGAGGGCGTGGCGGTCGAGAAGACCTATACGTTCAAGCGCGACAGCTACGTCGTCGACGTGACCCTGGACATACGCAACCGCGGCCAGGCCGCAGTCACGCCTTACTCTTATTTCCAGCTGACCCACGACGGCAAGGGTTCCAGCAGCCTGAGCAAGGTGGCCGAGACGTTCGGCGCGCAGAGCTTCATCGGCTTCGGCGTGTACACCGCGGACAAGGCTTTCGAGAAGGTCCATCCATCAGATCTGGACAAGACCAAGTTCGAGCGGCGCGCCGACAACGGCTGGCTCGCCTTCGTGCAGCATTACTTCGTCACCGCCTGGATGCCGCCGGAGAAGATGGAGCGCGACTACGGCGCCCTGCGCCGCAGCGACGGCCTGTATTCCGGCAACGTGGTGACGACCCCGGGCGCGATCGAGCCGGGCGGCGCGGCGCAGGTCAAGGTTTCGCTGTACGCCGGGCCGCAGGAGCACCGGCGCCTGGAGGCGGCGGCGCCGGGCCTCGACCGGGTGGTCGACTACGGCCTGCTCGACATCATCGCGCGGCCGCTGTTCTGGCTGCTGGAGAAGTTCCACGCCCTGTCGGGCAACTGGGGCGTGGCGATCATCCTGCTCACCATCCTGATCAAGATCATCTTCTTCCCGCTCTCCGCGGCGAGCTACAAGTCGATGGCGAAGATGAAGCTGATCACGCCGCGTCTGACCAAGATCCGCGAGATGTACGGCCAGGACCGGCAGAAGATGAACCAGGCGATGATGGAGCTGTACAAGACCGAGAAGATCAACCCGCTCGGCGGCTGCTTCCCGATCCTGGTGCAGATCCCGGTGTTCATCGCGCTGTACTGGGTGCTGCTCGGCGCGATCGAGCTGCGCCACGCGCCTTTCATGCTGTGGATCAGGGATCTGTCGGCGCTCGATCCTTACTATGTGCTGCCGATCCTGATGACCGTCACCATGGTGCTGCAAACCAAGATGAACCCGGTGCCGCCCGACCCGGTGCAGGCGCAGGTGATGAAGTTCATGCCGTTCGTGTTCAGCATCTTCTTCTTTTTCTTCCCTGCCGGTCTGGTGCTCTACTGGCTGGTCAACAACATCCTTTCCATCCTCCAGCAGTGGCAGATCCAGCGCATGTTCGAGCGCGACAAGCCTGCCCATGGCAAGCGGTGAAATAGCGCGCGACACGATCGCGGCAATCGCCACGCCTGCCGGCCGCGGCGGGATAGGCGTAGTGCGTATCTCCGGCCCTGCGGTGGCGGAGATTGCGTCGGCAGTGATCGGCGGCCTGCCCGAACCCAGGAGCGCGACGCTGCGAGCCTTTCGCGACGCCCACGGCGAGCGTATCGACGAAGGCATCGTCCTGTACTACCCGGCGCCGAACTCCTACACCGGAGAGGCGGTGCTCGAGCTGCAGGGGCACGGCGGGCCGGTCGTCATGCACGCCCTGCTCGGCGCCTGCCTGGACGCGGGCGCCCGCC
>DASUZH010000165.1:0-3853 GCA_036376975.1 Burkholderiales bacterium
CCGGGCATCGCCAATCAGCGGCACGTCAACCCGATAGTTGGTTCCAGGCACCGCAGGGTCGACATCGATATGGATGATCTTTGCCTGGCCGGGGGCCGGATGCCGCCAGCGCTCGGTCGTCACCGAGCCGGCGCGGCAGCCGACGACGATCACCAGGTCGGCTGAGTCGACCACCGCGCGCGTCTCCGGCGTGCCTCCGTTCGACCCCACCACTCCGACGGAGTACGCGCAGCGCTCGTCGACGGATCCCTTTCCGCTAATCGTCGTTGCCACTGGGGCAGAGATCTTCTCGGCGAGCTCCGCAAGCTCCGCTTCCGCCTGCGAGAGAACCACTCCGCCGCCGCAGATGAACAGCGGCGCCTTCGCGCCCCTGATCAGCTTGGCCGCGAGCTCGACATAGAAAGCGTCCGGCGCGACGCGTCTGGAAGGGTAAGCCCCCAAAGTCGGATCCGCCCAGACGTCAGAGCGGTCTACGGGACCATTCTGAACATCGAACGGCAAGGCGATGTGCGCAGCGCCGGTGCGGCCGGTGGTCATCTCCTCGAACGCCTTGCGGAACACGCGCGGGATATCCGCGGAGCGGTCGAGCACCGCGTTCCATTTGGTCAGCGGCTTCATCAGGGTCCGCTGGTCGAGCTCGGTCAGCGTGAACTTGTTTCTCGAACTTACGGATATGTCGGTGTTGATGGCGAGAACCGGAATGGACGACTCGTTCGCCTCCACCAGCCCGGGCAGGATGTAGGTGGCGCCGCCGCCCGAGGGGCCCTCGCACACGCCGACCTTGCCGCTGACGCGCGCGTAGCCGTCGGCCATGTAGGCGGCGTGGCGCTCGTCGCGCGTCAGCACGTGCTTCATGCCGTGCGGCAGGCGGGCGAGCGCGTCGTAGAGCGGCAGGCTGGTGTCGCCGCACAGGCCGAAGATCACCTCGACGCCGTGGGCCTTGAGAATCTCGACCGCCGCTTCGGCGCCGGTCATCGTGGCCGCGGCGGTTTCTACCGGCTTGTTCACGCGGTTATATTAGCGCGCCATGAACGTCGCCGAGCGGCAAAAGCCGGCCCCGGGAGATCTGTTTCTCGACCATGTCGCGCATTTCGTGCCCGACCTAGGGGCGGCGGCGCGGCTGCTCGAGTCGCTCGGCTTCGTGCCGACGCCGGAATCGGCGCACCGCGCCCAGGGCGCGCCGGCCGGCACCTCCAACCGCTGCCTGATGTTCGAGGCGGGCTACATCGAGATCCTCGCGCCGACCATGAACACACCGAACGCCGAGCGCGTGCGCAGGCACATGGCGCGCTACGACGGCGTGCATCTCGCGTGCTGGGGCACCCCCGATGCCGCATTCGAGCATGCACGGCTCGCCGCGCAGGGCTTCACGCCGGAGCCGCTGGTGAATCTCAGCCGCGAAGTCGAAGGCGGCGAGACCGTGCGCTTCAGCGTGGTCTACGTGCCGCCGGGGAAGATGCCCGAGGGCCGCGTGCAGTACTGCCAGCAGCTCACGCCGGAAGTGATCTGGAAAGAGCGGTTCGTCCGCCACCCGAACGGCGTGACCGGCCTCGCCGCGGTCTACGTCGCGGCCGACGATCCCGCCGAGGCGGCGGCGCGCTGGGGCCGCTTCTCCGGCCTGCTGCCGCGCCGCGAGCGGAACCTCGTCTGCCTGGACGCGGCGCGCGGGAAGGTGGTTATCGGGAAGAAGGCGGATCTGCCCGGCAACGCGCCGAGCGCGCCCGGCCTGGCTGGCTACGCGCTATCTTGCAGAGATCCGGCTGCGTTCCTCGAGCGTTGCCGCAACGCGGGGCTGCGGGTGACCGGCAGTCTCGTTGCCCTGCCTGCGGCGCTCGGCGGCACATGGGTGGTGCAGAGCGATGCCTAGAACGTGCGCACAGGGGCAATTCGCCTTGCCGCGTCGTCCGGAAACCCGCCTCGGGCGTTAGAATTCCCGTTCTCTTAGGAGGAGACATGAACCTGTTCAGAATGGCGGCGATCGCCGCGCTCGCGCTGTCGGCATCCGCCGCCTCGGCGCAGACCGTCAAGATCGGCTTCATCACCAGCTACTCGGGCCTGAACGGCAACCTCGGGCCGTACATGGAGCGCGCCGTGCGCCTCTATCTGAAGCAGCACGAGAAGGAGCTGGGCGGCGTCAAGGTCGAGCTGATCACGCGCGACGACACCGGCCCCAACCCCGACAAGGCGCGCCAGCTGGCGCAGGAGCTGGTGGTGCGCGACAAGGTCAACCTGATCGCCGGCGTGATCTTCACGCCGAACGCGATGGCCATGGCGCCGGTCGTCACCGAGGCGAAGGTGCCGTTCGTCATCATGAACGCCGGCACCTCGGTGATCACCACCCGCTCGCCGTACATGGTGCGCACCTCGTTCACGCTGTGGCAGTCGAGCTACCCGCTCGGCCAGTGGGCGTCGAAGCGGTTCAAGACCGCGTACTCGCTGGTGAGCGACTTCGGCCCCGGCCACGACTCCGAGGATGCGTTCAGCAAGGGCTTCGAGGAGGGCGGCGGCAAGATCCTCGGCAAGGTGCGCGTGCCGCTGCAGAACCCGGACTGGGCGGCCTACCTGCAGCGCGTGAAGGACGCCAAGCCCGATGCGCTGAAGGTGTTCATCCCGGCCGGCAAGACCGCCACCGCGGTGATGAAGAACTTCTCCGACCTCGGCCTCGACAAGGCCGGCATCAAGCTGATCGGGCCGGGCGACATCACCACCGACGAGGAGCTGCCCAACATGGGCGACGTCGCGCTCGGCGTGCTTACCGTGCACCACTACTCGGCCGCCGCCACCCGCCCGGAGAACAAGGCGTTCGTCGACGCGTGGAAGAAGGAGTACGGCGCCAACGAGACGCCCAACTTCGTCGCCGCCGGCGCCTACGACGGCGCCGCCATCATCGTCGAGGCGATCAAGCAGCAGAAGGGCAAGATCGACCCGGACCGGACGATGGAGATCTTCAAGGCGTGGAAGAACCCGCGCAGCCCGCGCGGCCCGATCTCGATCGATCCCGAGACGCGCGACATCGTGCAGAACGAGTACCTGCGCGAAGTGCGCCGCGTCGGCGGCCAGCTCGCCAACGTCGAGCTGGAGACGGTCGGCATCGCGGTGAAGGATCCGTGGAAAGAGCTGCAGAAGAAAAAGTAAGGCAAGAAGGAACACCCTGGGGGAACTGCTCTCGTCTGTCGTAAGCGTCGCCTTCCACGGCGTCGCTTACGGCATGATCCTTTACGTGATCTCCGTGGGCCTGTCGGTGACGATGGGCCTGATGGGGTTCATCAACCTCGCGCACGGCGTGTTCGCCATGGCCGGCGGCTTCCTGCTGTCCACCGCCATGACGCGCTGGGGCATCCCCTTTCCGCTCGCGGTGGCGCTCGCTTTCGTGCTGGTTTCGGGCGGCAGCATCGTCCTCGAGCGCCTGCTGTACTCGCGCCTGTACGGCTCGGGCGAGCTGGCGCAGGTGCTGTTCTCGATCGGCCTGATCCTGGTGTCGATGGCGAGCGCGCGGCTGATCTTCGGCGACCAGGCGGCGCGCGTCTTCCTGCCCGACTACATGCGCGGCCAGCTGCACATCCTCGGGCGCGACTTCCCGACCTACCGGGTGTTCATCATCCTGTTCAGCTTCCTGATCATCCTCGGCCTGTGGTTCGGCGTCGAGCGCACGCGCTGGGGCGCCATGGTGCGCGCCGCGGTCGACAACCGCGCCATGGCGCAGTCGGTCGGCATCAACACCAGGCTGCTGTTCATGCTGACCTTCGCGCTCGGCAGCGGGCTCGCCGGCCTGGGCGGCGCGCTCGGCGCCGACATCCTGCCGATGCAGTGGGCCTATCCGTTCGAGCACCTGGTCTACTTCCTGATCGTGGTG
>DASUZH010000166.1:0-2495 GCA_036376975.1 Burkholderiales bacterium
AACTCCACCTTCTGGCCTTCCTTCAGCGTCTTGAAGCCGTTCATCTGGATCGCGGTGTGATGCGCGAACAGATCTTCGCCGCCGTCGGTCGGGGTGATGAAGCCGAAGCCTTTGGAGTCGTTGAACCACTTAACAGTACCAGTTGCCATTACAGATTCCTCATACGAAATCCCGCGCGGAAACCGGGCGCGGTAAAGCCGGGCATGACGATCGAGGAAGGGAACTGACTGCCACTACAGACGCTGCGGAATGCGGCGGGTGAGGGGTGCAAATTCGCTGCCTGATAAATCACTGCGGGGCGGATCATATCACCTTTTCCCGTTACGGGAATACCATTCCGGTGTGACCAATTTGTCGGATTTCGTCACTTCGGCCTTCTGGCGGGTCAACGCGCCCGACGCGGACCCGGCCGAGACGAAGGAGTGGCTCGACGCGTTCGACGCCCTGGTGCGCGCCGAGGGTCGTGAGCGCGCGACGTTCCTCCTGCGCAAGTTGCTCGACCACGCGCGCGTGCGCCGCGTTCCGCTGCCCCCGGTCCTTAACACGCCCTACAAGAACTCGATCGCGCTCGCCGACCAGCCGCAGTTTCCGGGCAATCTCGAGCTGGAGAGCCGCCTGTCGTCGATCGTGCGCTGGAACGCGCTCGCCATGGTGGTGCGCGCGAACCGCGCCCACGCCGAGCTCGGCGGCCACATCGCGAGCTACGCCTCCGCGGCCGACCTGTTCGAGGTCGGCTTCAACCATTTCTGGCACTCCGGAGACCTGGTCTATTTCCAGCCGCATTCGGCCCCCGGCGTGTATGCGAGGGCTTACCTCGAAGGCCGGCTGACCGAGGCCCAGTTGGACAGGTATAGAAGGGAAACGAAAGGAAACGGGCTCTCGTCCTATTGCCATCCGTACCTGATGCCCGAGTTCTGGCAGTTCCCGACCGGCTCGATGGGGCTCGGCCCGCTCAACGCGGTCTATCAGGCCCGCTTCATGCGCTATCTGGCGGACAGGAAAATCCTTCAGTCGGAGAAAAGCCGCAAGGTGTGGGCGTTCGTCGGCGACGGCGAGATGGACGAGCCGGAATCGCTCGCCGGGCTGTCGCTCGCCGCGCGCGACGGCCTCGACAACCTGATCTTCGTCGTCAACTGCAACCTGCAGCGGCTAGACGGGCCGGTGCGCGGCAACGGCTCGATCGTGCAGGAGCTGGAGGGCCTGTTCGCCGGCGCCGGCTGGAACGTGCTCAAGCTGCTGTGGGGCTCGGACTGGGATCCGCTGTTCGCGCGCGACGAGGACGGCGTGCTGCTCAAGCGCCTGCACGAGACGGTCGACGGCGAGTTCCAGACCTACGCCGCCACCGACGGCCGCTTCAACCGCGAGCATTTCTTCAACAAGTACCCGGAGCTGCAGGCGCTGATCGCCGACATGAGCGACGACGACATCGACCGCCTGAAGCGCGGCGGCCACGACCCGGTGAAGATCTACTCCGCCTACCTGGCCGCGACCCGCCACTCGGGGCAGCCGACGGTGATCCTGGCGCAGACCAAGAAGGGCTACGGCATGGGGCTGTGGGGCCAGGGCAAGATGGGCACCCACCAGCAGAAGAAGCTCGACGACGAGGCGCTGCAGGCGTTCCGCGACCGCTTCTCGCTGCCGCTCTCCGACGAGCAGGTGGCGCAGCTGAGCTACTACCACCCCGGACCGGACAGTCCGGAAATCCGCTACCTCGAGGCGAGGCGCAAGGCGCTCGGCGGCTATTTGCCCGTGCGGAAAACAGAAGTGGAGAAGCTGGAGGTGCCGAAGCTCGCCTCCTCCTCGAGGAATCAGTCCACCACCATGGTGTTCGTGCAGCTGCTGTCGCAGCTCCTGAAGGACGCGAAGCTCGGGCCGCGCGTGGTGCCGATCGTCGCCGACGAGGCGCGCACCTTCGGCATGCAGACGCTGTTCCGCCAGGTCGGCATCTACTCGGCGCTCGGCCAGCTCTACGAGCCCGAAGACCACGACGAGCTGCTCTACTACCGCGAGGCCAAGGACGGCCAGATCCTGGAGGAGGGCATCACCGAGGCGGGCGCGCTGTCCTCCTGGCTGGCGGCCGCCACTTCATACTCGTCGCACGGCACGCCGATGCTGCCGTTCTACATCTATTACTCGGTGTTCGGCTTCCAGCGCGTCGGCGACCTGATCGGGGCCGCCGCCGACTCGCGCGCGCGCGGCTTCCGGGTCGGCGGCACCGCCGGGCGCACCACGCTCGCCGGCGAGGGCCTGCAGCACCAGGACGGCTCCTCGCACCTGATCGCATCGACGATCCCGAACTGCCGCGCCTACGACCCCTGCTTCGGCTACGAGCTTGCGGCGATCGTCGAGGAGGGCTCTCGGCGCATGCTCGATCAGCAGCAGGATGAGTTCTTCTACGTTACGACGTACAACGAGAACTATGACCATCCTGGGATGCCTCCGGACGCCCCCGAGGGGATCCTCAAGGGGATGTACCTGCTCAGCAAGACCTCCAA
>DASUZH010000167.1:0-3037 GCA_036376975.1 Burkholderiales bacterium
AGGATCGGGATCATCGGCAGCACGCAGGGCGTGAACGCGAGCAGCAGGCCGAGCACCAGGAACCCGGCCAGCACCAGCGGCACGCTGTTCTGGAACAGCCGCGCCACCTCCAGGTCGCTGGCCGAAAAGATCGATGGGACGGCCGATCCGCCGCCGCCGGCGGCGACGCGCAGCGCCGCGGTCGACTCCATCGGCACATAGCAGACGCCGATATCGGCGCAACCCTGCGAGGTGACCTTCAGGTCGAAAGCGCCCTCGCCCTGCACGGGAATCCGGATGCGCACGTCCTTGCGGTAGATCTGCTGCTCGCCGAAGAAATCGTCCTTGTGCGCGATGCCCGGCGGGAACTCGGGCTTGCCGAGGCGCGCGCCTTGCGCCTCGAAGCGCATGCGATCGCGATACATGTAGTAGCCCTCGGCGATCGCGAAGCGCACCTCGACCGAGCCGGCGTCGACGCTACGCGCCGAGAAGCGGAATGCCTTCTCGGGCTCGAGCAGCTCGCCGGTCGAATTGCCCAGCTTGAGCTGGGCGAGCGCCGGCAGGCAAAACGCGACTAGGAAGAGAAAAAGCAGCCTTTTCACTTGGTTTCGCTGGCCACCCAGTCCAGGTAAGCGGGCAGTCCGCGCTCGATTGGGACCGCGATGATCTCCGGGAGTTCGTAGGGATGCCCGGCGCGCAGCGCTTTTTCCATCTCCGGATAGCGCTCGGCCGTGGTCTTGATCAGCATCGGGTGCTCCTCGTCGTGCTGCACGGCGTCCTTCCAGCGGTACACCGAGCGGCAGGGCGCCAGGATGTTGACGCAGGCGGCGAGGCGCCGCTCTACCAGCGTATCGGCGAGGCGCTCCGCCGCCGCACGGTCGGGCAGGTTAGTCAACACCAAGAGCGTGCTCATGCTTCAGGCCCTCGTACACGGTTGGATAGCGCAGCTTCACGCCCAGCCTGCCCTTCAGGCGGCGATTGTCGAGGCGCCGCGACTCGCTCATGAAGGAATAGAGCTCCGGGGCGATGCAGGCTTTCACTTCCTCGCGCGGCAGCCTGGGCGGTCTGGGCAGCGCGTGGCGTACCGCCACCAGGTCGAGCCAGTCTGCCATCCGCAGCTCGCTGTCGTCGGCGGCGTTGTAGATGCCGTCCGGCGCATCGTCTTCGAGCGCGCGCGCGACGCTCGCGGCGAGATCGTCGGCGTGGATGTGGCTGGTGTAGACGTCGTCCTCCGCGCGCAAGACCGGCGTACCGGCCCGCAGTCGCTCGAGCGGCAGGCGATCGGCGGCGTAGATCCCGGGCGCGCGCAGCACGACCAGCGGCACGCCGAAGCTGCTGCACCATAGTGCAAGACGCCGCTCGGCGTCGGCGCGCCGGCGAGCGCGCGGCGTCTGCGGCGCGACCGGGCGGGACTCGTCGACGCGCTCGCCGCGGCAATCGCCGTATACGCCGCTCGTGCTGACGTAGGCCAGCCGCCTCGGTAGAATGCGGGCCTTTTCGAGCGCGGCGAGCAGGTTGGCGGTTCGCGTGTCTTCATCGCCTTCGCCGGGCGGCGGCGCGAGATGCAGCAAGGCATCGACCCTGCCGAAGACCAGGGTTTGCGGGCGATCGAGATCGAATCCGTCGCGCCTCGCGGCGCGTACGATTTCGTAGCGGGAGGCGAGCAGCGGCGCCGCGCGGCGCGCGATGTCGCCAAAACCGACCACCAGCAAACGTTCCATGCACCTATTGTAGACATGCGCAAAGTCACTCTGCAGCCAAGCGGGCACGAGTTCCAGGTCGAGGAGGGCGAGTCCATCCTCACCGCCGCGCTGCGCCAGAAATTCGTGCTGCCCTACGGCTGCCGCAACGGCGCCTGCGGCAGCTGCAAGGGCAAGATCGTGGCAGGCGAGGTCGACTACGGCGTGTACCAGAGGAAGGCGCTCACCGACGAGGAGAAGGCGCAGGGCAAGGCGCTCTTCTGCCAGGCGAAGCCGCTCGGCGACGTGGTGATCGAGGCGCGCACCATCGGCGCGGCGAAGGACATCCAGGTGAAGACGCTGCCTTGCCGCGTGCAGACCATGCGCCGCCTCGCCGACGACGTGATCGTGCTGCAGCTCAAGCTGCCGGCGAACGAGCGCCTGCAGTTCCTCGCCGGCCAGTACCTCGAGTTCCTGCTGAAGGACGGCTCGCGGCGCAGCTTCTCGATGGGCAACGCGCCGCATGCCGACGAACTGGTCGAGCTGCATGTGCGGCACGTCGCCGGCGGCCAGTTCACCGAGCATGTCTTCGGCAAGATGAAGGAGCGCGACATCCTGCGCTTCGAAGGGCCGCTCGGCACCTTCTTCCTGCGCGAGGACAGCCAGAAGCCGATCGTGTTCGTCGCCTCCGGCACCGGCTTCGCGCCGATCAAGTCGATCATCGAAAGCGCGCTGCACAAGGGGGTGACGCGGCCGATGACGCTCTACTGGGGCGGCCGCCGGCCGAAGGACCTTTACATGAACGAGATTGCGCAGGCCTGGCCGATCAAGTACGTCCCGGTGATCTCGGACGCTCTGCCGGAGGATGCGTGGAGCGGGCGCACGGGCTTCGTGCATCGCGCCGTGATGCAGGATTTCCCCGACCTTTCAGGCCATCAGGTCTACGCCTGCGGCGTGCCGATCATGGTGGACAGCGCGCGGCGCGACTTCGTGCAGCAATGCCGCCTGCCGGAGGACGATTTCTTCGCCGACAGCTTCACGACCCAGGCCGACCTCGCGGCGGGCTAGCGCCGGCGCCGTATTCGTAGACCATGCGCCGGCCGTACCAGCTGCCGAGCGCGAGCAGGACCAGCCCGGTGCACGACAGCGCGAGCGCGGTGTAGAGGCGCCAGCCCGGCGGCGGCGCGGCTCCGGCGCGCACCATCAGGCCGGTGACGTAGGCGGCGAACGCGCCTCCCATCGCGAGCATGTGGCGCATCGCGGTGTCTTCGGCGGGTGTCCTCTCGAGCGCAGCGAGATCGGTCAGCCCGGTCACCGCGGCGGGCACCGCCATGACGCTTCCCGCCACCAGGCACCAGAAGCCGGTCTGCCACCAGACC